>VXZF01000019.1 GCA_009845645.1 Gemmatimonadota bacterium
CAGATTTCGTACTTTTTTACACCAAAACAGATACGTATATCTGGAATAAACAAACTGTTCCATTATCTGAAGAAAGAAAAAAAGAATATCAGTACGTTGAAGAGGGTACTGGACGGAAGTATATGAAAGTCCCTGTCCATGCCCCAGGAACACGCAAGGGAGAAACTGGTAAACCATGGAGGGGGAAAATGCCTCCCCCGGGCAAACACTGGCAGTACACACCTAAGAAGCTAGATGAAATGGACGCGAGGGGAGAAATATTCTGGTCAAAGAACGGAAATCCAAGAAGAAAGGTTTATCTTGATGAACATCCAGGAGTTAGTGTTCAGGACATATGGTTGGAGTTCCGTGATGCACATAATCAGAATATAAAAATTACTGGCTACCCAACTGAAAAGAATCCAGGATTAATTAGAAGAATTATTGCTGCTTCTTCTAATCCCGGAGATCTAGTACTTGATTGTTTTGCCGGTTCTGGGACAACCCTTGCTGTTGCGGACGAAATGCAACGCAACTGGATAGGTGCAGATAATAGCATTGAAGCGATAAAGACGATACTAAAGCGCTTTGATAGCGGACTTCAAGCTATGGGCGATTTCGTAAACAAAGATGCACACCGCCAAGATAATTATAGTCAACAGACGCTATTCGATTCACTTGGCGAAGATACTCCTCACACACATAGTACTCCAAAATCCAAACACAAAGCTATACGTGATTTCTCGCTATTCGCGTCGAATGATAGTCCAAGTGAATTGTATGAAACGGTAAATACTTGGTTCAGTCATCCCTAGTGGAAGTGGACAAGGACTGGTTCGCGTCGATTTAGCAAACGCTTCGCATGGAATTCGACATCAGAGTGCAGCCAAAAGCCGGGCGCAACAGCGTCGAAGTCAATGGCGACAAAGTAACAGCGCAGGTTACTGCGGCCCCGGAAGGCGGCAAGGCCAACGACGCGGTAGTGGCTCTGCTGGCGAAGCGGCTCAAGGTCGCCAAGGGCAGGGTGTACATTGTGCGGGGACACAAGACGCGGGACAAGCGGCTGTGCATTGAAGACATGACGGCAGACGAAGTCTTCGCCCGCCTATCGGAATCGAAGTGACAAAGGCAAAAAACGGAAAGGAGCAGCAGATGCGCGTAGCAATCGGAGGCATTTCCCACGAGAGCAGCACCTTCACGAACGTAGCCACCACGTTGGACAGTTTCCGGGAGCGCAGCTATCTCCACGGAGCGGCAATCGTCGAGCGCTTTACTGGGGTCAATACGCCCATCGGCGGTTTCATCGAAGGAGCCGAGGCGCACGGCTTTGAAGCAGTGCCAACGATGTTAGCAGAGGCCCATCCCAGTGCCCCGACGCCCCGTCCCATTTTCGACAGGCTCGTGGGCGAACTGCTCGACGGCATCGAGGCGGCGGGGACTATTGACGGGGTTTTATTGGAGTTGCACGGGGCCATGGTGGCCGAGGGCATTGACGATGCCGAAGGGCATATCCTCGCCGCAGTGCGCCGCTTGGTCGGCCCAGACATGCCCATCGTCGGGCAACTGGACATCCACTCCAATGTATCCCACGCCATGATCGAGACCGCCGATGTCCTGATTGGCCGGGAGACCTATCCAGAGGTCGATATGGCACCGAGGGGCCGCGAGTGCGCCGACGTGCTGGTGAGCATGGTGCGCGAAGGCGTGCGGCCCACCATGGCCTTGCATCAACTGCCCCTAGTCTGGGGCATGAACCAAGTGACGGCCCATCCGCCCATGCGCCAGGCCATCGAATACCTGCACCGAATCGAGGCGCGGCCCGGCGTAATCTGCGGCTCCATAGCCACCTGTTTCCCCCTAGCCGACATCCCCGATATGGGGGCTTCCGTGTACGTGGCCACCGACAACGACCCCGCCCTAGCCCAATCCTGCACCGACGAGTTGGCCGCTTGGATCTGGGAGCGCCGGGCCGATTGGCAGGCACCCATGCCATCTACCGCAGAAGCCCTACAAGAGGCCGACAAGACGGGGCACTACCCCGTGGTCTTAGCCGACCGCAACGACAACACCGGCGGCGGTTCACCCGGCGACAGCACCGGGCTATTGCGGACTTTTTTAGCAGCCGACCTGCAAGAAGCCTGCGTGCTGTATATTGTCGATCCCGAAGCCGTGGCCGCTTGCCACCAAGCAGGAGTCGGTGCGGTGATCGATTTAGAGGTGGGCGGCAAGGCGTCCCCGTTGCAAGGCGAGCCTTGTTCTATGCGGGCCGAGGTAGCGGCCTTGACTGACGGCAGCTTCCGCTACGACGGGCCGATGTACGCCGGCCTAGATGGCACCATGGGGCCCTCGGCCCACATCCGCCAAGGCGGGGTACACGTGCTGTTGGTGAACAAGCGCGAGCAACCGTTTTGCACGGCGTTTTCCCGCACCTTGGGTTTGGACCCAAAGCAGATGCGCTATGTCGGCGTCAAGTCCGCAGCCCACTTCCGCGCTGGTTTTGAGCCGTGGGCCGGCCAGATTCAGGTGATCTCCGAACCATCGGTACACGCTCCATCCGATGCCAAACTGGCCTTTAAGCGACTGGGCCGCAAACTGTATCCCTTTGACGACATTTAGCGATTGGAAGCGGTCGTGGATCTAGGTGCTTGGGCTGCGGTGCAGGTCGGACTCGCCCAGCATCAACCCTACTTGGTCGGCGCTACGAACAAGACGCGAGCCGCCGTGGCCGTGATCTTGGGACCGACGCCAGAGGGCTTGCAATTGCTCTTTATCGAACGCGCCCAGCACCCGGACGATCCTTGGTCGGGACACATCGCCTTTCCCGGTGGCCGCATTGAGGCCGACGACCCGTCGCCGCGAGCCGCAGCCGAGCGCGAGACCTTGGAAGAGGTCGGGCTCGACCTGTCCGATGCTGAATATTGGGGCCGAGTCGACGACTTGACCGGACATATGCTGCCGGTGGTGGTATCTGGCTTCGTCTATCGCCTAGAGAGACCAGCGGCCTTGACCCTCAACCACGAGATCGAGTCGGCCTTTTGGGCGGGAGCCGACCAATTGCGCGATCCCAGTAAGCGGACTCAGTACCGGCTGCAACGTCGCGGCGAAGAGCAGGCATTCCCAGCACTCGACCTGTTGGGGCCGAACCGCCCGGTGTTGTGGGGCCTAACCTTTCGCATCGTGCGCCAGTTGATCGCTTGGATGGAGCCAGACAAAGTATGACGCCCACGCATAAATCTCGCCGCATCTGGTTCTGCCAGACAGAATACGTAGCCCAGCATCCCGAATCCCTGCAAAAGCTCAAGGACGCCGTCGGCCTGACGACGATTATGCCTGAAAGTCCGGTGTGCCATACCTCGGGCTTCAGCGCCTCGGCGGAGTTGGCCCAACGGGGGCCTTTTGAGGACTGGCGCGAGCGTCTCGATGCTTGGCCGCGCGGCGCGGAGGGCATCTACCCGCCGGTGGCGGGGATTATCAGCGGCTTTGACGATGCGCCTTTGCAGCGCGTCATCGAAGCGTGCAAAAGCACGGGGATTGAGGTGTGGGGACACATCGGCTTGTGGAGCTACGGCGGCGAGGTCTATCCCGAATATGCCCTGCGCGACCTAGAGGGGCGACCATTGGACCGGCGCTATCAGGAGTGGGGCATTGGCCTGTGTCCGAGCCACAAGGCAGTCAACGAGTGGACGCGCTACTGCTTGGTCGAAGCGATTCAGCGCTACGCCATCGACGGCTTTGACGTAGATCACGCCCGCTATCCAGCCCCAGCCAATGTGCACAGCCTAATGGCCTGTGGCTGTGCCAACTGCCAAGACGAAGCCGTGCGCTTGGGCTATGATTTTGCGGCTATGCGGCGCGGCGTACTAGCCCTGCGCCAGCGCCTAGAGAGTTTGACTATGGCAAACGTGCGGGCCTTGGCTGCGGGGCGTCCGAGTTTAATGGACTTTCTGGGGTTGTTAGCTCAAGATGGAGCCGTGCTCGATTGGGTGCAGTTTCGCGCCCATATACTAGCCGAGCGCATGGGAGAATTTCGCGCCGCCGTGCAGGAGGCCGGGGGCTGCGATAAAGTCTTTGGCAGCGATGTGTTTCCTGCCTCCACTGGGCTGTTGGGCGGGCATTGGTACGGCAAATGGGAAGAAGCGACGAATTTCCTCACGGGGGGGAGTTCGCACGGAGGCGTGGTGGGTTGGGCGACTGGGGTGACCAACTTGGCGCGGGAGTGGACTGCGGCGTTGTGCCGGCACGCTCAAGGGTTGGACGAGAGCGAGGTATTGGCGCTGGTGTGGCGCATATTCGGGGTGGAGGATCTGGACTTGCCGAAAACTGCGGTGGAGGTAGCGGAAGGTCCTTTGCCCATCGCCGCCCTGTACGAGCGGGAAGTAGCTCGCTTAAAAGCGCAGACCAGTGGGGCAGTGCCGCTGTATCCGCCTCTTTCAGCGGGAGCGGCTCCTGAGTTGGTACGGGCTTTGGGGGAGACGGTGGCTGGGCATGGGTGCGACGGGTGCTTGTTTACGGTTAATGCCGAGGACGAGGA
>VXZF01000623.1 GCA_009845645.1 Gemmatimonadota bacterium
ATAGCACGGCTGTGTATGCGTGGGATTTGCAGCGAGTAGCGGCGCAGTACACCGGAGGACTGGCCCATTGGCCGCAGGCCGGTGCTGATGCGGCTGGATCGCGGACCGCGCTGGTGGCTGGTCGGCCCGTTGTAAGGTCCGAAGTGCCTTTGCTAGGTCGGGTCTATTGCTATCCCAATCCAGTTGGCCCGAATGAAGAAGCACATTTGCGCTTTGCGCTGAGCGTGGCCGGACGCATCGAAGTGGAGGTGTTCGATGCGTTGGGCGGGCGCGTTGGCAAGCTCCGCAGCGACGGTTTGGAAGCTGGTGAGCGCGAAATCACGTGGTCGGTGGAAGATTATGCGAGTGGCCTGTATCTATGCCGATTGATCGCGCACGGTGACGACGGACGGCGAGGAGAGGCCGTGGTCAAAATGGCGGTGAGTCAGTGAGAAAGTTGGCGCTTTGTCTGCTGCTCGGCTGGGCGGGTGTGTCCCTGGCCCAAAACCACCCGGAGCTGGAGTGGCAGGTGGTAGAGACCGAGCACTTCCGCATTTTCTACCACGAGGGGCTGGAAGGAGCGGCGGCGCGGGCGGCGCGCATTGCCGAAGCGGCGTACGCCCCCCTTACCGAGCTATATGGGTACGAGCCTGACGGGCGCGTGCGGATCGTGCTCAAGGACCACGACGATTACGCCAATGGCGCGGCTTTTTTTTATCAAGACACTATTGAGATTTGGGCTACGTCGCTCGATCACGACTTCGACCTACGCGGCAGTTCAGACTGGCTGCGCAATGTAATTACCCACGAGTTTGCCCACATCATTTCGCTGGGGGCAGCGCGCAAAGGCGTGCAGCGCGTCCCCGCGCTTTACTTGCAGTACTTTGGCTACCAGCGAGAGAAGAACCGTCCGGACATTCTGATCGGCTACCCAGATGTCATTGCCTCCTATCCGGTGATGGGCACGGTGGTGCCGATGTGGCTAGCCGAGGGTGCAGCCCAGTATGGCACTTCGACTACGGCCCACGACCGCTGGGATGCCAATCGCGACATGGTGCTGCGTTCCTTGGTGCTGGCGGATGAGCAGCTATCCTTTGAGCAGATGGGCGTCTTTGGCAAGCAGGGCTTTGGCAACGAATACGTGTACGATCACGGCTTTGGCTTGGTGCGCTACATTGCCGAGGCGTACGGGGAAGAAAAAGTCGCCGAACTGTACCGAGCCGCAGCGCAGTGGCACACACTGGCCATTGACGGGGCGTGCAAAAAGGTCTTGGGCAAGAGCGCGGACGAGCTGTACGGCGAGTGGATCGCGTCCATGCGGCAGGGCTATCGGGCGCAGGTGGCGGCGTTGGGGCCGCTGCGCGAGGGCGAGCGGATCGTGGATGTCGGCTTTTCCAATCTGCGGCCGCGGTTGTCACCCGATGGCGAGAAACTGGCGTATCTGTCAACGCGCAAGCGGCACCACTACCCACATGGCTTGATCGTGCGCGACCTCGCTACCGGCGAGGAGGAAATCGCGGCCTTTCCGGCGGCGGCTTCGACTGTGGATTGGTCGCCGGATGGGCGCAAGCTGCTCTTTTCACGCATCGACCGGGCGGACAAATACGGTTCGCGGCAGGCGGATATTTACGAATGGGATTCTGCGGCCGCTGGTCCTAGTTTTTGGCGCAATATAGTGTGGTTTGTACCGGCTATGGTCAGTGGCACGGGACCGGAGCCGCCGAGTGTTAGGCGGTTGACGCGGGGGATGCGCGCGCTGTATCCGACCTATTCGCCCGATGGCGAGTGGATCGTCTTCGTGCAGAATAAGGACACTAACAACAATTTGGCGATGATACGGGTTGATGGCACGGACCTGCGCTATCTAACCCATTTCGCGGACGGCACCCAACTCTATACGCCGCGATTTTCGCCCGATGGACGCAAGCTGGTGTTTGCGATCGCGCGCGAAGGGCAGCGCGACATCGCCGTAGTGGAATTGGACGCGGAGGGAGATTTGCTCGCCGAAGGAGCATTCGATCTTGCTATTGCCACGCCGGGTACGGATCGCGACCCAGCGTGGAGCGCGGACGGCGCGGAGGTCGTGTTTGCGTCGGATTTCAGCGGCATTTTCAATATCTATGCTCTGAACTTAGAGACGCGTGCGCTGCAGCAGATAACGAATACTGTTGGCGGCGCGTTTAGCCCATCGGTCGGCGCGGATGGCGAGGTCGTCTTTGCGGCTTATACGGCGGCTGGCTTTGAGATTCGCCGGTTGCGCGACGAGGGGACGCCGGCGGAGGCTGAAGAGGCGTGGTTTTCCCAAGATTTGTCGCTGGATTGGGGCGGTACGCCCGTGGCCGCTTTGCCGAGCGCGCCGCAAGCGTATGGCATTGACTTTCTCAAGACCGGGATCCTGCCGAGGCTGTTCGTTGACGAAGGGTACTTCAAGGCGGGTGCGTACCTCACTGCTGGCGATGTGCTCAATCGCCAGAGCGTATTCGCCGGGGGTGCCATCGCGCCGACCAATGCCGACCGCGATTTGTTCGCCATATACGAGTTTAAGGGATTCCGTCCCACTTTCTTTTTACAGCTATTCAATCAGCGCCGACACTCGGCTCGCGGCGATAGCTCGGAGGCGCGGACGATCATTGTCAACGCCGTCAACTACAGCTTGAGCCAGTTCAGCGTGGGGGTGCGCGGCAAATTGGGTCGCCATGGGGAGTTGACGGCCTCGGCCACGTACGACCGCTACGACGCCAGCGTCGAGAGCGACTGCCTCGTCTGCAAAGGCGACGGACAGGTCGGATTTGAGCGCACTGCCCAGCGGCCCTTTGGCTATACCTATCTCAACGGCTTTGGGCTGGGGCTGACCTATCGGCTGGAGATGATTGCGCGGCGGAGGGACCGCGATATAAGCCCTGTGGGCCGCCAGTTATACGCGCGCTACGACCGGATGTTCAACTATTTCATCGACGGCTTTAACGAGCAGGCATCTTTTATCGACGAGAACTATATCAAGCTGTTCTACAATCAGTTTACCGTCGATTGGCGAGAGCACATGAGTATGCCCGGCAATAGTCGCTTGGGCCTGCGGCTATACGGCGGCTGGATCGACAGCGACGCGGTCACTGACACGTCGCGGGTCGGCGGTTTCTTTGACTATCGCCTCGGCGGTCTCAACTTTATGAAGGGCTATACGTTTTACAGCATTGAGGGGCGCAAGGCCCTGATGGGCACGGCGGTGCTGCGCTTTCCCCTGCTGCCGAATATGGGCAAGCGCGTTGCGCAGTTGTATTTCGACAAAGTCTATGGCGCGGTGTACGGTAGCATGGGCAAGGCTTGGGACCGAAATATAGGCGAGTGGAACGAACGGTATGGACGCGACGGTCCGCTGCGGGATGTAGGAGGACAACTGCGTTTTGATTTGATTTCATATTACAGTATACCGACGCGAGTGCAGGTGGATGTGGCTTATGGGATTGATGAGGTGCCAGATAAGGGGCGGTGGAAGTCTTATTTTACGGTGTTGTTTGGGTATTTGTAGGGAAGATAGAGATAGTGAAGCGCCGATCGCGCTTTTGGGTGCTGCCGCAATGGAAAGGAGCAAGCATGACGAGGATAGGAATCGCGTTGGTAGTTGCGGTGCTAACTGCTGGCGGCGTTTGGGCCGAGGGATTGCCGAGTATTTTGAGCGAGGAGGGGCAGGCGTTCTTGGTGGGATTGCGGGCGGTGGAAGGCGATGCTGATCCTGAGTCGGTACCGTACCCAGAGGCGCGCAAGGGCAAGTCGTCCAAGCGGGCGTTTTTGCTTTCCGCGCTGGTGCCGGGGTTGGGCGAGGGGTATGCGGGGTCGAAGAAGCGGGGGCTAGCGTTCTTAGGGGCCGAAGCCGCGCTGTGGGGCATGTGGGCGGTTTGGACGGGCAAGGGCAACGATTTGGAGGAAGAGTTCCGGGCGGTGGCCGACGAGCACTGGGATCCGATCAACTACTTGGCTTGGCGCGGCTCGACGATCTCGAACAATTCGTCGATCACGCACGCGTTGCCTTGTAGTAGCGAGGTCATCAATGTGTACATTCCGGCACGAAGGGAATGGAAGAATCAGCAGCAAACAAGTGGGCTGGGGAGTGAGGTTTTTGGCGGGTGCGCGCCGAGCCAGATTCAGCAATACTACGAGTTGATTGGCAAATACGATCAATATGTAGCCGGTTGGACTGATGTAGTGAGGCGAAGTACGGGCAATGCCGCCGTGCCGACTGAAGTCGATTCGGTTGAAAATTTCCATTCCGAGCGACGGCTTCGCTACGAAGATCAACGCGATGAGAGCAATCGCTTTCTCAAGCGAGCTTCTACTATAAGCGGGGTCATTTTGATCAATCACGTTCTCAGCGCCATTGACGCGGCTCGAGTGGCGCGAGTGCGCGCTGCGGGGGCGGACGAAGCGGCCCTGCGGGGGCGGACGCGCTTGGCGTTGGTCATGCAGCCGTGGGTGCAGGGGCGCGTGCCCATGCTCGTGGCGTATAAGCCGTTGGATTGAGCTTATGTG
>VXZF01000581.1 GCA_009845645.1 Gemmatimonadota bacterium
GAGGAAATTCCAGTCCGGGTCTCCATTTTTGAAGCTGTCGAACTAGCCAAGTCCTACAGCACCGATAAGTCCTATGCGTTCGTCAATGGCGTTCTCGACGGCGTCGTGCGCCAGAAGGGACTCAGCGTTTGAGGTTGACCATGTGTAGAGGCCCGCGACGCGGTACTAGTTAAGAGGATTTAGTATGCTCAACTCGCTCGTAAAAAAATTCCTTGGCTCGCAGGCGACGCGCCAGTTCAAGCGCACGCTGCCACAAGTAAGCCAGATCACTCAGCTAGCGGCTTCGTACCAAACCTTGAGCGACGCGCAGCTCCAAGCCAAGACCGCGACCTTCCGCCAAGACCTACAGGCGCGCAACGCGGACAGCCGCCAGCAGCTCGAAGCCATCGAAGAGCGCCTGCGCGGCGATCTAGAACCTGAAGAGCGCGAACGGCTCAACGACCGCTACGGAGAGCTAGATAACACCATCCGCGACGTGGAGGCGGCTTTTCTCGAAGAAATCATACCCGAAGCCTTCGCCATGGTCGTCGAGACCTGTCGTCGGCTCTTGGGCCGCAAGTGGGACCGCGCCGGCGAATCCGTCGAGTGGGACATGGTGCCCTATGACGTGCAGATTTTCGGCGGCATCTCGCTGCATCAGGGCAAGATCGCCGAAATGGCGACCGGTGAGGGCAAGACCCTAGTGGCGACCATGCCCCTCTTCCTCAACGCCATCCCCCAACGCGGCGTCCACCTCGTTACCCACAACGAATACCTCGCCCGGCGCGACGCCATGTGGATGGGGCCGATTTACAATTTCTTGGGGATGTCCGTGGGCATCATCCAAGACGTGTTTCAGACTGGCGCTGAGGCATATATACTCCAAGCGCCCGAAGGCGTGCCCGAGGAATTCCACTGGAAGCGGACCGACCACAGGGCCGCGTACAATGCCGATATCGTGTACGCCAATCACAGCCAAGTTGGCTTTGATTACCTCCGCGACAACACGGCTGTGCTATTCGAAGACCTGATGCAGCGCGAATTCAACTACGCCATCGTCGATGAAGCTGACTCGATCCTCATCGACGAGGCGCGCACCCCGCTCATTCTCTCCGGCACCGTCCCCGATTCCACCAATCAATACAAAGAGATGCGCCCGCTCGTGGAGCGGCTGATGAGGGCCCAGACCAACTTGGTCAATAAAATCATTGCCGGAGCCGAGCAGGCGGGCAAGGAAACAGGAGACTACGACTACGACACGGGGATTGCACTGCTCAAGGCCACTCGCGGTGCGCCTACTAATCGCCGGTTGGCCAAAATTCTGCAGGAGGAAGGCGTCAAGCGGCTGATCAACCGGATCGAGGCCGACTACATGCGCGACAAGCGCCTCAACGAGCTTGACGAAGATCTCTTCTTCGTCGTCGATGAGAAGGCCAACACCATCGACCTAACCGAAAAGGGGCGCGACTTGCTCTCACCCAATGAGCAGGCCCTCTTCGTACTGCCCGACATCAGCATTGAGATTGATACCATTCGCAACGACCCGGACCTGAGCGCCGAGGACAAGGCCCGCAAGGAGGAGGAGACGCACCGCGATTACGCCGAGAAAAGTCAAGCGGTGCACAACATCAATCAACTGATGAAAGCCTATACGCTCTTCGAAAAGGACGTGCAGTACCTCGTCTCCGAAGACGGGCGGGTAATCATTGTCGATGAAGCCACGGGCCGACCGCAGCCCGGTCGGCGCTTTGCCGATGGCCTACACCAAGCGCTAGAGGCCAAAGAGGGGGTGAAGTTAGAAAAAGAAACCCGCACCGTGGCTAGCATCACCGTCCAGAATCTCTTCCGCATGTACCACAAACTGGCCGGCATGACCGGCACGGCCGAGACCGAGGCCAGCGAACTGTGGGAGATCTACAAGCTCGACGTGGCCGTCATCCCCACCAACCGCCCGATTCGCCGCTTTGACCAAGAAGACCAGATATTCCGCACCAAGCGCGAGAAATACAACGCGATCATCGAGGAGATCGACCGCCTGCACAAGCTCGGCCTGCCAGTGCTAGTGGGCACCATCTCGGTCGAGGTCTCCGAACTGCTCAGCCGAATGCTCAGCCGACGCGGCATCAAGCACCAGCTACTCAACGCCCGCCACCACGACAAAGAAGCCCAAATCGTCGCCGAAGCCGGTCGAGCTGGTGCAGTCACCATTGCCACCAATATGGCCGGGCGCGGCACGGACATTAAGCTAGCGCCCAAGGTCGTCCACCTCGACCGCCAGATCGTCGAGTCCGATCTCACCCTCGAAGACAAGCTGCCGGTCGGCCAAGGCTTGCGCCAATACCTGCAAGAAAACCCCAGCGGCTTGCAGGTCATCGGCACCGAGCGCCACGAAGCGCGGCGCATCGATCGCCAGTTGCGCGGTCGCTCGGGACGCCAAGGCGACCCCGGGTCCTCGCGCTTCTACCTGTCGCTCGAAGACGACCTGATGCGGCTGTTCGGCTCGGAGCGCATCGCCTCCGTCATGGATAAGCTCGGGGCCGAAGAGGGCGAGGTCATCGAGGCCGGCATGGTCACGCGGTCGATTGAGCGGGCGCAAAAAAAGGTCGAGGCCCGCAACTTTGAGATGCGCAAGCACGTGCTCGACTACGACGACGTCATGAATCAGCAGCGCCAAGTCATCTACAATCGCCGCCGCGATCTGCTAGAGCAAGAAAGCGCCCGCGAGCAAATCGCGGAAATGATCGAAGAAAGCGTCGATAACATCTTGGCCTCGTACGTCAACGCAGACAGCCTAGCAGAGGAGTGGGATTGGGATGGCCTGCAAACCGAGTTTGGCAGCACCTTCTTTTTAGGCTATTCCATCCCCGAAGACGAGCGCGCCCACGCCAGCGTCAATAGTCTGCGCGAGCAGCTACTCACCACTGTGCGCGAAGCCTATCAGCGCCGCATCGACGTCGTCGGCGAAGAGATTTTCCGCGAAGTCGAAAAGGGCCTCTCCCTGCGCACCATCGACACTTGCTGGCAGGAACACCTCCACGAAATCGACGAACTCAGGGACGGGATCGGCTTTGTCGGCGTCGGCGGGAAAAACCCCCTCATAGAATACAAGAAGGGGGCCTACGACATGTTTGAGAGCCTAATCGGCCGCATTGCCCAAGAGACGCTGCGCAACCTCTTCCAGCTACGCATCGACATCGGGACCGAGGCTTTGGAGCCGACGCGTCGGCCAAGTCGCATCAACGCGGTTCATCAAGACGCCACCAATATGGGCTTTCGCGGCGTCGAGCCAGCCCCGACGGGCGTGCCCGGCCAGCCTACGCAACTGCGTGGCTCAGGCGGCGGCAGCAGCGAGGGCCAAGCCGTGCGCCAGCCGGTCGTCCGCGCCCAGCCCAAGGTCGGGCGCAACGCCCCCTGCCCCTGCGGCAGCGGCAAGAAGTACAAGCGCTGCCACGGAAAGTGACATGACCTTTTGGGAAGTACTCTGTCTGGTGGTGTACAGCATCATCATCGCCGTTCTGGGGATTTACGGCCTCCACCGCTACCAGCTACTGCGCCTGTTTTATCGGCATCACCCAACCCCAGTTCCCCAGCCTGACCGCTTTGCCGAGTTGCCCTTCGTCACGATCCAGCTACCGCTCTACAACGAATATCACGTGGTCGAGCGCCTGCTAGAGGCCGTGGGCCAGATCGACTATCCCCGCGACCGCCTGCAAATCCAAGTCCTCGACGACTCGCAGGACGAAACCCGCGACAAGGCGCGGGAAGGGGTTGTGCGGCTGGCGGCCCAAGGGCTGGATATTGAGTACCTCGGCCGCACCAATCGCCACGGCTTTAAGGCCGGGGCATTGGCTGCTGGACTAGAGTGCGCCCAAGGTGAATTTGTGTTGGTGCTCGACGCCGATTTCGTGCCCAATCCCGACATCCTACAACGAGCCATTCACTACTTTACCGACGATTCCATCGGCATGGTACAGATGCGTTGGGGGCACCTCAACCGATCCTACTCGCTCCTGACGCGCATCCAATCGATCTTTCTCGATGGACACTTCGTCGTCGAGCACACGGCCCGCAACCGCTCGGGTCGCTTCTTCAACTTCAATGGCACTGGGGGGATCTGGCGCAAAAAGGCCATCTACGACGCCGGCGGCTGGCAGCACGACACGCTCACCGAAGACCTCGACTTGAGCTACCGCGCCCAACTGGCGGGCTGGCAGTTTCTCTATCTACCCGAAATTGAAGTGCCCGGCGAGATCCCGGTCGAGATCAATGCCTTCAAGTCGCAACAGCATCGCTGGACCAAGGGCGCGGTCCAGACGGCCAAGAAGGTGCTGCCGCGGATCTGGCGCTCTGCGCTACCAGCCAAGGTCAAGGTCGAGGCCACCTTCCATCTAACGGCCAACCTCTGCTACATTATGATGTTATTGATGGCCCTATTGACCGTTCCAGTGCTTTCCATTCGCTCGCAACTCGGCTGGGAGCGGTTCTTTATCATCGACCTGCCGCTGTT
>VXZF01000286.1 GCA_009845645.1 Gemmatimonadota bacterium
CCGGCCGTGGACCAAGGGCCGCTGGCCGCGCCCATCGCCAAGAGCAGGCACGACAGCCCCCAAGGGTCGGCAGTGCGAAAAACCAAGCCAGTGAGCGTGCTGCCGACGAGGCCGATCATCAGAGTTGTCTTGCGGCCAAAGCGGTCGCAGAGCCGGCCGGCGACCACGGCAAATATCCCGCCGAGGAGCAGCATCAGGCCGCGCAGGTACCCAGTAAACCACGGAGGTCGCGCCAAGTCGGCTTCGATATAGACGGGAAAGAGCGCTTGGAAGGGGGCGACGAGGAAGCTCTCGAAAAAGTAAATCAAACAAAGGGCCAGAAAGGCGCGGCTGAGCAGCCCGCCTTCCTGGCCCGTGGTCGCAGACGCTGAGTCCAAGAGTTATTTCTTGCTCTTGGCGACCGAGTTTTTGAGTACGCCGATCCCGGAGATCTCGATTTCGACCTTGTCGCCGGGTTTCATAAAGGTGCCGGTGGTCGCCCCGACGCCCGATATGGTGCCAGTACTGATCAGATCGCCCGGTTCTAAGGTGATAATCGCCGAGATGTACTCGATGATCTTATTGACCGGGTAGAGCATCTGGCCGGTGTTGTTGTGTTGCTTGCGCTCGCCATTGATGTACGTGCTGATGTCGAGAACCTGGGGGTCTTTGATCTCGTCCGATGTGACGATCCAAGGTCCCTGCGGAGCAAAGGTGTCGAGCCATTTGCCGTTGAGCCAGTCGAACCACTCGTCGCGCGGGCGGCTGTCGGTGCGCTTCTTGATGACCAGCTCGCGCTCGGATACGTCGTTCATAACGGTGTACCCGGCCACGTATCTGAGCGCGTCCTTGGCTTTGACGCCCTTGGTCTTGCGGCCGATGACTACGGCCAGCTCGCCTTCCCAGTCGATGCTGTTGGCGATCGGGGGGATGAGGATGCGGTCCCCGGGGCCAATGACGGTGGTCGTCGGCGGTTTCATAAAGACGCGCGGGGTTTCCTTGTCTTGGGCATCCATTTTGCCGCCGCCCTCTTCAATGTGGTCTTGATAGTTGCCGGCCAAGCAGAACACCTTGCGCGGGTTGGGCACGGGAGCGCGGAGGCGGACCTTGCTGAGGGTGTGGATGGTCTTGCCGTTGGGTTCTTTATCCGCAGCGCTCGCCGCGGCCTGTTTGGCGGCGCGCAGGCCCTTGGCACCAGCGCCGAGCAGCGTCAGCATGTCAGTAAAAAAGGGATGAGTCTTGCGCCTTTCTTGGCGGGCCAAGACGCGGTCGGCAGCGGCGAGATCCACAACGATATTGTCGTCGCCGACGACTGCGCCCACGCGCTGTTCGCCAGCGGCAGAGTACGTGGCTAGTTTCACAATTTCCTCCGTATGCAAAGGGTTTTTGCGCCGACCATTCGGTCGGTGCATTGGTAAATAGATAGGGACAATTTATATTCGATCAGCATGGCAAAAGAATACTTCATCCATCCCAGCACTTGCGTCGATGAGCCGGTCACCATTGGCGCGGGAACCCATATATGGCATTTCTGCCACCTGATGCCCGACGCCCAGATCGGCCAAAACTGCAATCTCGGCCAAAACGTCTATGTCGATCGCGGCGTGGTGATCGGCGACGGCTGCAAAATACAGAACAACGTCTCGATCTACAAGGGAGTCACGCTCGAAGACGAGGTCTTCTGCGGCCCGTCAATGGTATTCACCAACGTCGTCAACCCGCGCGCCTTTGTTGACCGCCGACGCGAGTTCCAAGAAACCCGAGTGCGCAAGGGTGCTTCGCTGGGGGCCAACTCGACCATCGTCTGCGGCGTCGAAATCGGCGCTTATGCCCTCATTGGTGCCGGAGCGGTCGTAACCCGCGACGTGCCAGCCTATGCGCTGATAACCGGCGTGCCCGGGCGGCAGACAGGCTGGGCCTGCCGCTGCGGCGTCACGCTGAGCGGTAATCTGGTTTGTGCGGCGTGTGGCGCGGGCTATGAGGAGGAAGCGGGGCGGTTGCGACCGCTGAATTGAGGTGGGCCGACTCGTCCTCCAATGCCTCATTGCGATTGATTTGCCTGCAAATGTAGCCTATATTGTAGGCATGGCTGAGAAACATACTCAATACACCATCAGAAAAGTGCCGCCGCACTTAGACGAGGAACTCAGAAGAAGGGCTCACCAAGAACACAAGAGCCTAAATGAACTCGCTCTGTGGGCCTTAGCGCGCGGCTTAGGTTTATCGGAACAGGAAGTACGCCACCACGATCTAGATGACTTGGCTGGCACTTGGGTGGACGATCCGGCCTTTGACCGGGCCATCGAAGCCATGGACCAAGTAGATCCCGAACTTTGGTCGTGAAGATTGCCTTAGATACCAACCGCTACCGCGACTTTTGTGTCGGCGACCCAATAGTGTTAGAGCGCATCCAACTCGCCGAGCAGGTCGTATTACCCTTCGTCACCTTGACCGAATTGCACGCCGGTTTCCAGTGCGGCACATACGCTCGCAAAAATGAACGCATTCTGCGGCGTTTTCTCAATCGGCCCCGGACATCTGTTCTCTATGCTGGCGAGGCCACAACGCGACACTATGCCCAACTCTTTTGCCAGTTGCGTCAGCAGGGTACGCCCATTCCCACCAATGATATCTGGATTGCCGCGCTCGTGGTTGAACACGGCCTACATCTCTTTTCCCGCGACCATCACTTCGACCACTTGCCCCATCTGTTGCGCGTCGATTGATTAGTCGTTTAGCTATCTTGCCCCCTAATCCGTCGGAAACGACAGCGGAAAGGTCGGCTCCTGATCCTGATGGCGGGTGCGCGGCTCGATCTTCATCGCGTGGTATTCCTCGACAAATTCGGCCAAGTTCCGGCTCGCCTCCTCAAAGACGATTTTGCCCTTCTCGGCCGTGGCCTTCTCCGCCTCGCCCATCACCCCAGTATCAGAATACTGACTCGTCCACTCGATCAAGCCCATCGGCCCGTGTGAAAATAGGTCGGTGTACAAGAACTTAGAGCCGAGCTTGTTCGTCTTGGCGATCTCGCTCTTGATCTTGTCCTGGCGCACGCTCTCCGGCGCGAGATACAGCAGCATCGAAGTCTCCAACTCGCACGCGTGCGAGCAGCCGCCCGGGAACACGCTCTCGCGCCACTCTTTGTCGAAGTCGGGATGGACCCGCAGCAAGTGCCACCACGAGCAAAACGTGCAACTCGCGTCGGTCTCGACTATGGTGCGCCGAGCGACCATGTCCACGAGGTTGTGGTTGGACCCGTGGCCATTGACGAGGATCATCTTCTTGAAGCCGTGGTAGGCCAAGCTCTTGGTGATGTCGAGCACGTATTGGATAAAGTGCTCGTAGTGAATGTTGAGCGAACCCGGAAAGTCCATTACGTGGTGAACATAGCCGTAGCTCACGGGCGGCAGGACGAGGGCGAGCTCGGGCTTTAGGCGCGCGGCTTCCGTCGCTACCGCGTTGGCGCAGAGGTGATCCACCTTGAGCGGCAGGTGGTGGCCGTGTTGTTCTACCGAGCCAGTGGGAATGATGGGAATTTTGCCCATGGCCACGGCTTGGTTGACTTCGGGCCAAGTAAGCTCGTCGAACTTGTAAATTTCAGCTACGTCGGGCATGAGATCTCCTTTGATATGTTTGCTCAAGGCAGGCCGAGCGTCTTGTGGATGCGAGTGGAGAGGCGCCAGCGCGGATGGCGCTTGAGGATCTCAAGGGCCTTCTGCACGTAGCGCGGCTCAGAGGATTCGGGCTGCAAATAGACGTAGTCGGCGCGGTGCTCCTCGACGCGCTCCTCGCGAAAAGCCTTGCCGACTACGTATTTGAGCTCGGTAATGCGCGCAAAACCAGCGACGACCGGGTAGCACTTCGGCGACACGGTCCAGTGGTCAATCAGCTCGAATAGCACCGGATCGGGCGCGATCGTGCCGTTGGTCTCGATGTGGAGCTTGTAGCCCGCTTCCTTAAGCCGACCAGCCAGTGCCGCGAGATTTTGGCCCAAAGGCTCGCCGCCGGTCAAGCACACCCATTCGGCCGGGTGGCGCGCCACCTCCGCGGCAATATCCTCGACGTCCATCGGCGTGAAGTGGTCGAACTCGGTGTCGCAGAACGGGCAACGCAAATTGCAGCGCGCCAAGCGCACAAAGGTGGTAGGCTCGCCGACGCGCAGGCCCTCGCCCTCGATCGAGTAGAATATCTCGTTGATCTGCAGGACGCGCCCCGAGTCGTTCCACACCGGCAGGCGCTCGGCGCGCTCTTCGGCTGGCATCTGGGCAGTCACGGCGTCTTCTCACCAGCGGCATACGCCAGAGGGTCACAAGCTCGGTTCGCCGCAAAGGCCGCGAGCCGCTCGCAGCAGGCATCGCACACGCCGCAGGCAGGCCGCAAGCCCTCGTAGCAGGTGTGAGTTTCCCCGTAGGGAACGCCGAGTTTGAGCCCGACGGCCACGATGTCTCGCTTCCACAGCTTGACAAAGGGGGCGTGGATCGCCCAAGGCGCGTCGTGGG
>VXZF01000396.1 GCA_009845645.1 Gemmatimonadota bacterium
CCGGCTAGCTGGTCGAGGCGCTCGAAGACATCGACTTGGTGGTAGTGCAGCGCGTGCAGGGTGGCCGCTGTGGGCGAGGGCACCCAAGCGGTCGTCGCCCCAGCTTGGGGATGGCCTATCTTGGTCTCTACCATCTCGCGCATTAGCTCGGGCATGGTCCACATCCCTTTGCCGATCTGCGCCCGTCCCACCAAACCGGTGGCGATGCCGACGTCCACATTCCAGTCCTCATAAGCACTGAGCCAAGGTTGCTTTTTGATTTCCATCTTGGGCAACATGGGACCCAACTCCATGCTGGTGTGGATCGCGTCGCCGGTGCGGTCGAGAAAGCCGGTGTTGATGAAGACGACGCGCTCGGCGGCGCAGCGGATACACTCGCTGAGATTGACTGTGGTACGCCGCTCCTCGTCCATGATGCCGATTTTCAGGGTGTTTTTACTCAGCCCCAGCGCCTCCTCCACTCGCGTGAATAGCTCGACGGTCGCCGCCACTTCGTCTGGCCCGTGCTGTTTGGGCTTCACCACATAGACGCTGCCGGTCTTGCTGTTGCGGTAGCGGCCGCGGCCCTTGAGATCGTGGATTGCCGCTAAGCTGATGACCATGGAGTCGAGAAAGCCCTCGGGAATTTCCGCGCCGTCGGCGGTGGTCACCGCATCGGTGTACATGTGGATGCCGACGTGGCGCACGAGCAATAAGCTGCGCCCGGGTAGCGTCAAGGTGTGGCCGTTGGGGGTGGTAAAGGTGCGGTCGGCGCGCAGGCGGCGCGTCAGGGGTTGCCCGTCCTTGACAAAGGTCGCCTCCAGCGTGCCCTGCATCAGGCCGTTCCAGTTACCATAGATGAGGGTCTTGTCCTCGGCATCGACCGCAGCCACGGAATCTTCGCAATCTTGGATGGTGGTAATGGCCGCTTCTAAGAGTACGTCTTTGACGCCGGCGCGGTGAGTGCGCCCAATGGGATGAGAGCGGTCGATTTGGATTTCGATGTGCAGTCCGTTGTGGCGGAGCAAGACGCTGCTTAGTTGCTCGCCCTCGCATCCATAGCCGACGAACTGTCCGGCGTCTTTGAGGCCGACCTCGTCGCCGCTTGCGAGGCGGGCGCGCAAGGTTTGTCCGCCGGCGTCCTCACGCAGGAAAAACTCCACCACTTCTCGGTACGCACCCTGTTGGAGGCCCGCGACCGCGTCGAGAAACGCCTCGCTGCGCGCGATGACTTGGGCACCGCGCTCGGCGTCGTACTCGCCTGCTGGGACGCGGCCTTCAATTACATCCGTGCCGTACAGGGCGTCGTACAAGCTCCCCCAGCGCGCATTCGCCGCGTTGAGCGCGTAGCGCGCATTGTCAACTGGGACGACTAGCTGAGGGCCGGCTAGGGAGGCGATTTCCGGGTCGGTGTTTTCTGTGCGAATCCGCAGTGCGTCGCCCGTGGGCAGCAAGTAGCCGATCTCTTCGAGAAAGGCCCGGTACTCTGTGGGATCTAACGGTTCGCCGCGCCGCTGTTGGTGATAGGCGTCGATCTGGGCCTGCAAGGCGTCGCGGCGCTGAAGTAGCTGTTGATTCTTTGGCTCTAAGTCATGGACGATCTTCCCCAACGCCGCCCAGAAGTGATCGACATCCACGTCCGTTCCGGGCGCAATCTGCTTGGCGACGAGGGCGTAGAGCCGCTGGTCGATGTGCAATCCACCGCTAACTATTTTTTTTGCTGATTCCGCCATGATGTGCTCCGTTTAATTTTGCCGAGCAAGAGTATAATCATTTATGGCGCGGGCGACCTATGGACAGGGTGGATGGAATTTGGATAGCTTGTAGGCGCTAGCGCATAACACCACTATCGCAGGAGGAGACCATGCACTACGACCCATGCCAACGCACCTTTGACTGCGAGCCGACGCTCACCGACTCCGAGGTTCTCGAATTCTGCCGCGAGGGTCACCTTTTGCTCAGAGGCGTTGTGCCCGACGAGATCAACCAGCGCACCTGTGCTTGGATCGACGGCGATATTCCAGCCAACCCGAGCTATATCCCCGACGGCCTGACCGAGGCCGACCTCGACCGCATCCGCTTTACCCACGAGCCGACCTCCATCTTCTTGGAGGACTGGTTCATCGAGCACGTCCTGCTCAATCCCCAGTTGGCCGGCGCCATGCGCTCGCTTTTAGGCCCCAACATCGGTCTGCCGGTCTTGGCCAGCCACCACCGGGCCGAATGCCCAATGGAAGCCCAGCGCTGGCACCAAGACGCCGACCACATCTATGGCCCGGAGGTGCGCTTTTTGGAGGTCTTCTACTTTCCGCAGGACACGCCCGTGGAGCTGGGGCCGACCGAGTTGGTGCCTGGTTCGCACATCCAACCTGGTGGTCCCCGCGACGAAGAAGAAGGGGGCATGTTTTGCGACGGCCCGGCCGGCACCATTGGGGTTCACCATCAGAGTATCATGCACCGCCGTGGCAAGTCCACCGCCAAGGGTCTGCGCCGGATGCTCAAGTACAATTACTGGCGCACGGCACCTCCTCAGCGCGATTGGATCGTCGAGGAGGACTTTGATTTCCAGAGCGCGTATTATGGAGGGCACGGCACGGCGCGCTTCTATGCCCACATGTTCTATTGGCTCTGCGGCAAGGGGGATCAGTTCCGCATCATCGGCGGCCAAGCTTGGCCTTGGCAGACCGAAAACCAGATCGGGCCGTCGTATGGCTTTGACGCCAAGGAAGGCTATCAGCCCAATTGGCGGCGGGACAATCCGGATGGGTATGCACTTAGGTAAGCCAGGCGTCTTTCACTCCCGAATCGCTATGTGCAACTCCCGCAACTGCTCGGGCGACACCTCGCTTGGAGCGCCCATGAGCGGATCCTGCGCATTCTGGTTCATCGGGAAGGCGATGACCTCCCGGATGTTTGGTTCGTCTGCCAGCAGCATGACGATGCGGTCGATGCCGGGGGCGATGCCGCCGTGGGGCGGAGCGCCGTAGCGCAAGGCACGGATCATGCCGCCGAACTTGCGATCCACTTCCTGCTGCGAGTGACCGGCAATATCGAACGCCTTGTACATGATGTCTGGTCTGTGATTGCGGATGGCACCGCTCGACAGTTCGAGGCCGTTGCAGACGATGTCGTACTGATATGCCTTGACATCCAGCAGCGGTTGCGTCTCCAGCGCAGCCATGCCACCCTGCGGCATGGAGAACGGATTGTGCGAAAAGGCCACGCAAGCGCGTTCTTCGTCCCATTCGTACATGGGAAAATCGACGACCCAGCAGAATTCATAGCAATGTTCCTGACGCAGGTCGAGCCGGTCTGCCAGATGTAGGCGCAACCGTCCCACTAGGACTGCTGCCTCGGCTGGCGGCCCGGCGATGAAGAAAATGGCTGATCCCGGAACGGCGGCGCACTCCTCGATAATGCGACTGCGCACGCTCTGTTCCAGGGCCGCGGCCATTGGGCCGGTGGCTTGTGCTCCGTTGATGAGGTACGCCAATCCCTTGCCGCCCGCTTCTTTGACGAATGCTTTGAGGCCGTCGAAAAAGGAGCGCGGTTGCTCCTCCAGTTCGGGAACGCACAGGGCGCGGACGATCCCGCCTGCTGCGACGATGTCCCTGAACAGCCTGAACGAGGAGTCCGCAAAGATCTCGGAGAGGTCTTGGATTTCGAGACCGAAGCGCAGGTCTGGTTTGTCCGTGCCGAACCGCAGCATGGCGTCGGCGTGGGAAAGACGCGGGAACGGCGGCGCGGTCACTTGCCAGTCGGTGAACTCGCGGAAGAGGCCGGAAAAGAGTTCCTCGATCACAGCGAAGACGTCCTCCTGCTCGACGAAGGCCATCTCTAGGTCGAGCTGGTAGAACTCGCCGGGGGAGCGGTCGGCGCGGGCGTCTTCGTCGCGGAAGCAGGGCGCGATCTGGAAGTAGCGATCGAAGCCGGATACCATCAGCAATTGCTTGAACTGCTGGGGTGCCTGCGGCAGCGCGTAAAATTGGCCGGGATAGAGCCGGCTCGGCACGAGGTAATCGCGCGCGCCTTCGGGCGAGCTGCTGGTGAGAATGGGCGTCTGGAACTCGGCAAAGCCCATCTCGGTCATGCGCCGTCTGATGCTGGCGATCACCTCCGAGCGGAGCTGAATGCGGCGGTGCAATCCGGCCCGGCGCAGGTCCAGAAAGCGATAGGACAAGCGGGTGCTCTCCCCCACGTCGGGGTCTTCAGCCACGGGAAAGGGAAGCGGCTCCGCCAGCGAGAGCACTTCCAACTCGCGGACGGCGATTTCCACTTCTCCAGTCTCCATGGCGCTGTTGATGGTTTCGGGTGAGCGTTCGCGCACGTCGCCTATGACGCGGATTACGGATTCGCGGGGGACTTTTGACGCGGTTGTCGCAACGTCATTCTCCGGCGAGATCACGAGTTGGGTGATGCCGTAGTGGTCGCGCAGATCTAGGAACAATATGCCTCCGTGGTCCCTTTTGCGATGAA
>VXZF01000441.1 GCA_009845645.1 Gemmatimonadota bacterium
TTGGTAGGTCCAGACGGCCGCATGGACGGCCACGTTGGCCATGTCTCCGATGTCGCGGATGTGGTCAGCCGCATTGAGAAAGTGGCGTCTGGGAAGGTGCCGTCATCATCGTCAAAAAGCATCCAATCGGAGATGGTCATCAGAGGGTAGCCGCATTGGGTGTTGTCTAGGGAATTGCGGTTGATGCCGGTATCTATTTTTTTCATTAAAAAATGAGGTGATACCCACAGACGGGTACCCATTTCTATACGCACCATCGACCAACGGCAGATCCCATGTCCCCCCCCAATATCGTCTATATCCACTCGCACGACACCGGCCGCTACGTCCAGCCCTACGGCCACGCCATACCCACGCCTCATATCCAGCAGCTAGCCGAGGAAGGCGTCCTCTTCCGCCAAGCCTTTTGCGCCAACCCCACCTGCTCGCCCAGCCGCGCCTGCCTGCTCACCGGCCAGTGGGCCCATTCCTGCGGCATGACCGGCTTGGTCAATCGCGGCTGGACCTTGCCCCACCCCGAACGGCTGCTGACCCATACCCTGCAAAAGGCCGGTTACACCACGGCCATGGCCGGCTTCCAGCACGTGGTAGCGGACATCAACGACGGCGGCTTCACCCGCCTGTTGCCCCAAGAGGCTCCCGATACCCAAACCGAGGAGCGAGCCGCCGCCTTCTTAGCCGAAGATCATCGCGTGCCCTTCTATTTGGACGTGGGCTTTGGCGAAACCCATCGCCAGCGACGCGGTTTTGCGCCCCAGCCCCAAGACGAGGCTCCCACCGACCCGCGCTATGTGCGGCCACCCGCGCCCTTCCCCGATACGCCCGAGACGCGCCAAGACATGGCCGAGTACATCGACGCGGCCCGCACCCTCGACACCAAAATGGGCCGCGTCTTCGCCGCCCTGCAAGACAACGGCTTGACCGACGATACCTTGGTCATTTGTACCACGGATCACGGCATAGCCTTCCCCACCATGAAGTGCAACCTCACCGACCACGGCATTGGCGTCATGCTAGTACTGCGCGGCCCGGACGGCTTCAGCGGCGGCCAAGTGGTCGATGCCTTAGTCAGCCAAATCGACATCTATCCGACGGTTTGCGCCCTAGCCGGAATCACCTTGCCCGACCACGTGCAGGGCACCTCGCTCCTGCCGCTGGTAAACGGTCAAGCCCAAGAAATCCGCGATGAAATTTTCGCCGAAGTAAACTACCACACCTACTACGAACCCCAGCGCTGTATCCGCACGCCGCGCTTCAAGTACATCCGCCGCTTTGACCAGCGCCAATACCCGGTCCTGCCCAATTGTGACGACAGCCTGACCAAAGACTATTTTATCGACCAAAGCTGGCAACAACGTCCCCTAGAGCGCGAACGGCTCTACGACTTGGTCTTCGATCCGCACGAAACCCACAACTTGGCCGCAGACCCCAATTGCCGAGATCACCTAGCGGAGCTACGCCAACGCCTCGACCAATGGATGCAAAACACCGACGACCCCCTAGCCCACGGACACCCCGTAGTGCCGCCCGCTACCGCAGTAGTCAACGATCCCGATGCCCGCTCGGCCTCGGAGCCACACCACCCGGCCCGCGAATTTTTGGGCATTTATCCAGAGTGAGATGAATAGTTTATCGGTTCGCTCTGTGAGCCTCGCTATCATTAACTAAGACATTTACCCAACCCCATAAAGGAGACCCCATGCAATCCGCTCTGTTTTTCCTCCTCACCTGCGCCTTGACCCTAGGCGCATGTTCCGATCTCGATCCAGTCTCCTCCAACGAGCCGACCGAGGCGGCCGCCAAGCGCAGAATCAGCAGCATAACTCGGACCAGTACCCCCGTCGCCGGGCGGGCCGAGTCGCGGTTCTACCCGCTCGGCGCGGGCGAGGCAGTGCAGATTCGCTCGTTGCTCTCGATCACTGGCGCAGCGTCGCTGGGCGGGGCGTTGCGCAACAGCGTCGAGTTGGCCGTGCGCGACTTTGGCGACATTCACGGTCGCGCCGTCGAACTCGGCGAGTCTATGGACAGCATGTGCACACCAGATGGCGGACGCGCAGGTGCCGAACAGATCAGCGTCGATCCACAGGTGTTAGGCGTCATCGGCACGTCGTGCTCGGCCGCGGCCGTGGCGGCCTCACCAGTGATCAGCGAGGCAGGACTAGTGATGATCTCCCCGTCCAACACATCGCCGCTGCTCACCTCCGATCTCGCCGGCAACGCCAATCCGAACTACCACCCCGGCTATTTCCGCACTTCCAATAACGATCTCTATCAGGCAAACGCAGTCGCCGACTTCGCCTATAATGAATTGGGGCTGCGGCGCATGGTGGCCGTTGATGACGGCGATCCATACACAGCAGCCCTCGTCAGCGCATTTGGCAATGCATTCGGCGCACTCGGCGGCGAAATCGCGGTCGCCGCCCGCATCGACAAGGGCGACACGGACATGACGGACGTCCTCGCGGAATTCGCCGCTGCCGAGCCGGACGGCATCTTCTTCCCGCTCTTTGAAGAGGAAGGCACGCCCTTCGCCGAGCAGGCGCGGGCGTTCGACGGCCTAGAAGATGCGACGCTCATTTCAGGCGCGGCTCTCCTCGTGTCCGAGTTCCTCGGCACGCCGCAGTCGGAGGGCATGTACTTTGCCGGGCCAGAGTCGGACCACGGCGCAAACGTCAACGCGGCAACCGGCAAGAATGCGGACGAAATACTCGCCGCGTATGAAGCCACGTACGGCGGATCGCCGACTTCTCCGTACTGGGCCCATGCGTACGACGCCACAACAGTTCTGCTCAGCGCCATCAAATCCGTTGCGGTAGAGCAAGACGGCAAGTTGTACATAGACCGCGCCGCACTGCGCGCGGGAGTCGGCGCGACGGCCGGCTTTCAGGGAATTATCGGCGCGATCTCCTGTGACGATTTCGGCGACTGTGGCACCGGCCGCATCAACATCTACCACCACACGGACACGAGCATCACGGATATCGCGCAGGTGCCAGTGGTGTACCAGTTCGCGCCGTGATCCCAACGGAAAGCTGAGCCTCTTTTGACGGCAGCCCGCGCAAACGCAAACATCCGCTACGAACTAGACGAGCGCTGTCCCCTACCCGTGGCCATAGGGGTCGGCGTTCAGGGTATCATGATAGGGCTAGCGCCGACGGTGCTGATCGTGGCCATCACCGCCCTAGCAGCCGGCCAAGACGAACGCTACCTGTCGTGGGCCGTCTTCGCGGCACTGATTATCAGCGGGGTGAACACTGCGCTACAAGCGGCCAAGATCGGACGGCTAGGCGGTGGCCACATACTCATTATGGGAGCTACGCCCAACTTCATCGCCGTCTCGGTCCTGGCCATCGAAGAGGGCGGACCGGCCATGTTGGCCAGTCTCATCGTCCTTTCGTCGCTTTTTTACCTAGCATTGGCGGCGGGGCTGCCGTGGCTGCGCCGTATCATTACGCCCGTTGTCTCCGGCACGGTACTTATGCTAATTGCGGCGCTGATCCTGCCCATCGCTTTCGACCAGTTGCAAGAAGTGCCCGAGGGATCCTCACTGGCGGCGGGGCCGTGCGTGGCCGCGGTGACGCTAATTGCAGCCACGATGTTAATGCTGCGCGGTCCCCGAACTTGGCGACCGTGGTCACTACTGCTCGGAATCGCCGCCGGCTGCGTGGCCGCGGTGCCGTTCGGACTGTACGACTTTGAGCGCTTGAGCACAGCTTCTTGGGTTGGAATTCCCAACAGCGGATTCCCAGGACTGGACCTGACGCCGAGCGCGGGGTTCTGGGCGCTGCTGCCGATGTTCCTGATTGTCACCCTTGTACAAGTGATCAAAGGCATTGGCGACAATGTGGTCGTTCAACAGGTGTCGCGGCGGCGGCCACGAACGACAGACTTTCGCCTGATCCAAGGCTCAACCTACGCCAACGGGGTGAGCGTTCTATTATCGGGCCTTGCCGGAACGCCGCCCACGACCTACTACTCGTCTTCTACTGTCTCACTCATCAACCTCACCGGAGTCTCCGCGCGCAGCGCCGGATATGCCGTGGGGGGGCTTCTCGTGGTTCTGGCGTTCTTTCCCAAGATAACGAGCGTCCTACTCTCCATTCCCAGCCCGGTCATGGGGGGATTTTTGCTAGTCGCGATTGGAATGCTCTTCGTCGAGGGGGTACAGACTCTCGCACGGGCCGGCCTCGACCCGCAAAAGGCCATCGTAGTAGGACTGGCGTTTTCCATCGGCCTCGGTATGGAACATCGCAACGTTCTCGCGGACCTGCTGGGCAGCCCTTGGGGTGAATTGCTCGGCAACGGCATAACCGTCGGCACGGCGACAGCGCTTGCGCTCACCGCGTTCCTCGAACTGACTAGTCCGCGCCGCCGACGCCTAGCGGTCCGGTTGGATATCGCCGACCTTCCTCGCGTCAACGCCTTCCTCCAAGAGGTTGCCGCCC
>VXZF01000069.1 GCA_009845645.1 Gemmatimonadota bacterium
ACGGACAGCCGCGCTGGTCGCCGGATGGCAAGCGCATCGTCTTTAGCTCCGACCGTGCGGGCGCGTATAACATCTACGCTTTGCAGCTAATGGGCGATCGCACTGCGACCCGGCGCTTGACTCACGTGTTGACGGGTGCGTTTGATCCGGTGCTATTGGCCGATGACCAGCACTTGCTCTTTTCTGGATATGAGAGCGGTGGCTTCCAAATCTACGAGCTTGCCGTGGATTGGGCCGACAGCGCGGAGGTCAGCTATCAGCGCGTGGAGGAGGCGCAGGCCGAGCCGTGGTCGCTGGCGAGCCTGCACGGCCAGAGCGAGGTCGCCAGCCAGCCCTATGAGCGCAAGATGAGCTTCGACATAGCCCAGGGCCAGATCTCGCAGGATCCGGAATTTGGCACCTCGGGCGGCATCCAAGTGGCCCTAAGCGATGTGCTGGGCAACGATCAGTACCACTTTGTACTCTCGCATATTGCCGCCAGCCGATCCGGTTTCTTCGACGGCCTAAATGTGGCGTTGACGCGCCTCCACCTCGGGCAGCGGCTCAACGCATATTGGGGCGTGTTCCGGCTCAACGACCGTTTTTCGAGCCGCTTTGGCCGGTTTGTGCGCGAAGAGCGCTTGGGTGCCCACGTTGGGTTGAGCTATCCCTTTTCCCAGCACGACCGCATCGACACCCGGCTCTCGCTGCGCCACGCTGAAATCGACCGGCAATTTGAGGGTCGGAAGCTGTCGGGCTGGCTGGCCAACAACTACGTCAGTTATACCCACGACACTAGCCTGTGGATTCCGACCGGGCCGCTGGAGGGCCAGCGCTACAGCTTTGGGCTAGCGCAGACGATCGACTTTAAGACCTCGCGGCGGTTCAACATCACGCTCTTTGGCGACTACCGGTACTACTTCCGCCTCTCGCAGCGCAGCGCGTTGGCCGTGCGCCTGATGGGTCGGCGCTCCACTGGTGCAGTGCCCGAGTTTTTCTCCTTGGGGGGTAGTTGGACGCTGCGGGGCTATCGCTGGCGCTCGCTGTGGGGCAGTAAGATGGTGCTGTACAACCAAGAGTTGCGCTTCCCCTTGGTCGATCGGTTCTTGCTCCGCTTTCCGTTTGGGGCCATGGAGTTTAGCGCCTTCCGGGGTGCGCTCTTTTTCGACGTGGGCAATGCGTGGAACGACGACTTTGAGCAATGGCGCGCGGCGTTTGGCACGGGGGTGCGCTTGGCCTTGGGCGGAGTTTTCGTCTTTCGCGTGGATGCGGCGCGGCGCACGGACTTCAAGTCCATAGACAGCGACACGCGCTGGGATTTCTTCTTTGGATGGGATTATTAAATGCGCTACGCCTTGCTCGGATTTTGCCTGTTGACGGCCTGCGGCGAAAAGGTGCTCTACCTCGGCGAGCCGGGGCGCAGCGCAGTGGGGGTTGAGCCGCCGCTGCAACTTTTGTGGACGCACAAAATGGACGGCTCGCCGCTGGGCGGCGCGCTCTTTGCCGGTGATCTGATCCTCCAACTGACGACGGAGCCGACCCTCTATGCGCTAAACCGACGCAATGGCACCCAGTTGGGCAAGCATGGATACGATAAAATGGCGTGTGCCCCGGGGCAGTTGGCCGGGGCGCTGTACGCGCTGGGGGTGTTGGGCCGCAAGCCTAGCTTGCGGGTTTTGGATCGGCGGACAGCAGCGGAGCTTTGGCGGCACGAGGGAACGTTTTGTCAGGTGCCGGTCGTGCGCGGCGATACCCTGATCGCGGTGGACGAGGAGGGCGCGGTGCAGGCGCTGCGTCTGGACGACGGGCATTTGCTGTGGCATGCCGAATTGGGCGGTCGGCCGCGGACTGAACTGACGCTGAGCGGCGATCTCGCGTTTGCTGGTACCGCGTCTGGGGACTTGGTAGCCCTGAATGCGGAAAGTGGCGAAGAGCGCTGGCGCACGAGTCTAGAGGAAGCGGTGCGCTCGCAGCCCGTACTTGCTGAAGAGCAGATAGTTACGGCGACGGCCTCTGGTCGGGTACTAGCCGCGTACCGCGCCTCCGGGCAGGTGGTGTGGGAGCAGGCCCTGGGTGCGCTGCCGACTCCGGGGCTAGCATTGGCCGGCGGTGTCTTGGTGGTCGGCTGCGCCGACAGTCACTTCTATGGACTAGACGCGGCTACTGGTGCCGTGCGGTGGGCGTTTGCCACCGAGGGTGTGGTACGGAGCAGTCCAGTCGCTACGGATCACACTGCGTATGGCGCTTCCAGCGACGGCCATCTCTACGCCTTAGATCTGCAAGACGGCCATCTGCTGTGGAAATACCGATTGGACGGCCCCGTTTTGGCACCGGTGTCCTTGGGCGCACAGATCGTCGCCGTCGCCACTGAGAAGCGGCTTCTCTACGTGTTTGGACGTAACTGAGCGAGGGAAACGGCATGAAAAAGACGATTGCTTGCTGCTTGCTGCTGGTGCTTTCAGGTGTGCCGACGTGGGCTAAGCCGTTAGAGCTAGATCGGCGGCTGGCTCCGTTGGAAGCAGCTTTAGCGGAGCAATGGGCCGAGCAGCCGAAGCTCGGGCAGCAATCGATGCCAACTGCGTCTGCGGCTCCGAGCAAGGAGAAACGCTCGCGCAAAAAGCTCTACTTGAGCGCGGCCTTGGCCGTGGGGGCCGGTGCAGTGGCTTACTGGAGCAAGGAGCGGGCCAACGCCGCGTACGACCGCTATTTGCGCTCGGCCAGCGTGGTGCGTCAGCAGCGAGAATTGGACGAGGCCAAGCGCTTTGACCGCGTGACTGGCGCTGCGTTTATCGGCATGGAAGTAGGCTTGGTACTCAGCTCGTACCTGCTCTTTTTTAGGTCTGGGTCGTGAGACGTTCCCTCTGGATAGGGTGCTGCCTCGGCGCGCTGGTCTTAGCTTGCAGCGACCGCTCGCGGCGCAACCCCCTCGACCCGCAAGCCGAGGACCTGCAGAGCGAGTCGTTTAGCGCCTTGACGGCCTTGGCACTCGACGGTCAGGTGGAGTTGCAGTGGGACTTTTCCCACTTTTCCGATATCGAAGGCTACCGACTCTACCGCCGTCTGCCCGGGGACGAGTGGGAGCCGATCACCCCGGTGCTGGCACCAGACGCGACCACGTATGCAGACGGGGGAGTGCAAAACGGGACGAGCTACGAATACCAACTCAGCTTGCTCATCGCCGGCGAAGACGAGCGCCCTAGCGGCAGGCCCGTGTCTGCTACGCCCGGCCCAGAAGTCGCTTGGGTGGCTGATCGCCACGCCGGGCTGGTGTGGAAAATCAGCGCGGATGCGCGCAGTGCGCATTTTGCCCAGGGGCGCTTTTTCGACTTGGCGGCGATTGCGCTCGACGTGGCCAATGGTTCGTGCTGGGTCAGCGACCGGGGGTTTGCCGGGCTGTACCGGATTGCGGAAGACGGCGCGTTGGCCGCGCTGGGCGCGGCGGTGGAGAGGCCCGATGCTCTGGCCATTGATGCTGCCGCGCGCATTGGCTGGCTGGCCGACGCGGGGCGAAAGCGGGTCTTTTGGTTTTCCTTGGACGCGGCCGATTCGCTAGCCCTCATTCCGGTCGATGCCTCCTTTGCCCAGCCCGTGGCGTTGGCCGCACAGGCCGGAGGCTGCTGGATCGCCGACCAAGCCCAAAGCCGCGTGCTGTTCTACCAGCCCGACGGCACCCGCGCCGCTGAATTCCACGTGCTGGCGGCTCCCAAGGCACTGGTGGCAGGCACAGGGGGAGATGTGTGGCTGTTGGGCGGTGAGGGGCACCGCTTGGCGCGGCTGGATCGCGCGGGCACCATCCTCTACGTGGAGTTGCCTTTTGCCGCAGCCGTGGGACTGGCCGTGGATGATGCAAGCGGAGCCTGCTGGGTATTGGGGGAGCGGGATCTGGCGGTGTTCTCGGCCGCCGGGATATTGGAGCAGCACTGGACCGACGTGCCCGGCGGCAGCGCCTTGTCCTTTGACCCAGTGCAGCAGCGGGCTTGGGTCGCGACCGACGACGTGCTGTGGAAATTCACGGCCGAGGGCCAAACTCTTGCGCAACTCGTCGGCTTTTCGTCCATCGTCCGCATTGCCGTGAATCCAGGCCGCTGAGGCTGCCAATCCTCTCTTGCATCGGATTTACTCCTTAGCGACTTTCCTTAGTTGTAACTTTTATCCCGCGAGAAACAATATGACCGAGCCAACTCCCATTCACAGCATGACCGGCTTTGGCCGCGCCGCGGCCGAACGACGGGGTTTGCGGCTCGCCGTTGAACTGCGGTCGGTCAACAGCCGCTATCTCGACATACAGGTGCGCTGCCCGGCTGATCTCCAGCCCTTTGAGCTAGCCATTCGCGAGCGGATTCAGGCGCGGGTCAGGCGCGGCAAGATAAACGCACACCTCGCTTGGGAGGAGGAAAGTCAGCCCGAGACCCTGCCCCAGTTAGACGAGGAAGCCGCCAAGCACTATCTGGCCCAGCTACGGC
>VXZF01000587.1 GCA_009845645.1 Gemmatimonadota bacterium
GTCTTGACGTGGACGAACAGATGCTCGCTGCCGCCGGCTAGTTCGCCGACTGCTTTTATGTTGTGGTCGAGTTGGTCGGCAAAGACCAGCATAGCTGGCGTCTCAATGCCGTCCGGCTCGGCGACTTTGTATTTTCCTACTTCGATCACAGCTTTGCTTTCCGTTGGAGGTGGAGCGCGGAAGATAGCACAAGCCCCGGTTGTGGACAAATTGGCCGCCGCGTTTTGGTGCGTTAAATTACGATGCGCAATTTTCCTATCACCCTCATCTAAAGGAAGCCTCGAATGCTCAAACTAGGCTGCATGTCCCTCAGCTACAAAGACGAATTTGCCGCGAACAAGCTCGACTTGGAGCAGTTTATTGAACGCGCCTACCAGCTCGGTCTCGACGGCATCGACATTCACACGCGAGCCTTTACCTCGCTCGACCCGGCCTATCTGCGCAGCATTCGCATGCAGGCCTTCAGGCGCGGGCTTGCGCTTTCCTATATCGGCGTCAGCTCCAATTTCGGCAAGCCGCAAGACGAGCTAGCCGCCGAAGTTGCCACCGCCAAGGAGTGGATTGACGTGGCCGCGTTCATGGGCATTCCGCTGGTGCGGGTTTTTGCCGCGTGGATTCCCGAAGGCGACCGCGAAGAGGACGTGTGGGCGCGGATGATGCCGTGTCTGGAGGAAGTGGCGACTCACGGCGAGGAAAAGGGCGTGGTGGTCGGCTTGCACAACCACAACCACGGCTGCGTCACTCGCACAGGCAAAGATGTGCGCCGCATTATCGAGGGCGTCAATAATCCCTATTTCTCGCACATCCTCGACACGGGTCAATACGTCGGCTCGCCCGGGGCCTCGGGCCAGCGCGGGCACGAAGATCCCGCCCTCAACTTCTACGGCAGCATTGAGGAGACCGCGCCGTTGGCCGTCCACGTCCGCTGTAAGATCTACCGCATCCAAAGCGGCGTTGAAGAGTGGCTCAACTATCCGCGCATCTTCGAGATTTTGAAGGGCGTCAACTACAATGGCTGGCTATCAGTGGTGTACGAAGGGCAGGACGTGGAAGCAGAGGCGACGGCCGTGCCTAAGGCCGTGCGCTACTTGCGTGGCTTGATGGCCGAATACGACGCGGCGTAAAAAGCGAGGCCCGCGCAACATGGTCGCTGCGTTTGGCACACCCCGCACCTTTGTAAAATTTTGCCTGACTGGCCTCAGCGGGGTGGTAGTCAATTTAGGTTCGTTCCACATCCTGCTCGAACTCGGCGTCCACAAGTATCTGGCCTCGCCCATTGCGATTGAGATCTCGGTTTTTTCGAACTTTTTCCTCAACAACTATTGGACTTTTGCCGACCGCGGTCTGAACAGCCGCAAACGGATCCGAGGTTTGCGGTTTCACATCGTGTCGCTACTGGCCCTTGGGGTGAGTTATTCGACGTTTATCGTGCTGTCGGTGCTGTTGCCGCAAGTTAATCCGGTGTGGCTGCAAGGGTGTGGGATCGCGCCAGGCACGTTGGTCAACTACGTCTTGAACTCGTACTGGACGTTTCGGGAGGAGGGGAGTTGATCGACCTTGCTTTCTGAATGAACAAGTACACCTAGGAGATAATTTTTGTCCAAGCGCAATCGCTCCCGACCGCATGGTCGCGGCGCAGCCGCACGTCAAGAGAAGCGCAACAGGCAGCCCGCGATGGCCGCCAAAGCCGACCCAGCGGTGTCCTATTCGCGTCAGGACGCGCTAGCGGCTCTCGTGCTCGGCCTGCTGGTGGTTATCTGCTACCTTCCGGCGATGCTGTGGGGTGGCTTCGTGTGGGACGACAATATATTCATCAAGGTCAATCCGGTGCGGGACGTATCGGGTCTGTGGCAAATCTGGTTCTCCCCCAGCGACATTGAGGGAGAGGGGCATTACTGGCCGCTGGTCTATACGACTTTTTGGCTAGAGCACAAGCTGTGGGGCTTCGCTCCGGTGGGCTACCATGTCGTCAATGTGCTGCTGCACTTGACGAATACACTGCTTTTGTGGCATCTGGTGCGGCGGTTGGCGGTGCCCGGTGCGTGGGTGGTGGCTGCGGTGTTTGCAGTACATCCGTTACACGTGGAGTCAGTCGCTTGGGTCATTGAGCGCAAGGATGTGCTTTCGGGTCTGTTCTATCTCGCGGCGGTGCTGGCATGGATGCGTTTTGTGGAGCAGCCGCGTCCGCGGTGGTATGTGGGGTCACTGGTGTTATATGCGGCCAGTCTGCTTAGTAAGTCTATCGCAGTTACGCTACCGGTGGCGCTTTTGATTTGGCATTGGTCGAAACAGGGTCGTGTGACCTCGACCGATCTGTTGCGGCTCGTGCCGTTTTTTGTGATTGGGCTGGTCATCACCGTCGGCGACTTATCTTTTTATCAGTCTAGAGAACCGTTGTCTTTCGGCTACTCATTAACTGAACGGATGCTTATCGCCGCTTGCGCCTTGTGGTTTTACGCAGGGAAGCTATTGTGGCCGACGGACCTAGCCGTCATCTACCCACTTTGGGACATTCGCGTTGCCGACCCGCTGGCTTGGAGTTATCTGGTCGCCACCGTCGCGCTAACAGTGGCGCTCTGGCACTTCCGGCGGCAGCTTGGGCGCGGACCGCTGGCTTGGATGTTGTTTTTTGCGGTGACGATATCGCCGGTTTTGGGCTTCGTCGATTATGGCTATATGCAGTATGCTTTTGTCGCCGACCGCTTTCAATATCTGGCTGGCATTGGGGTCATGGCCGTCGTCATCAGCTCGACTGCTTATGGTGTCCGTCACCTGTCGGACTTGTGCAAAAAAGGTGCGCTAGGTGTTGCGGCGGTGATTATCGTTGTGCTGGGGGTGCTGACGTGGCGTCAGACAGGCATCTGGAGGGACAACGAAACCCTCAATCGCCACATCATCGCGCTCAACCCGCAGGCACGGGATGCCCACCTCAACTTAGGCAACGCCTTGGGCAAACAGGGACGGTATGAGGAGGCCCTCGACGCACTCCGCATCGCGGTAGAACAGCGCCCAAATTCTGCTCTGGCGCATTCCGCCCTCGGCTCGACTCTCATGTTTCCGGGACGCTTCGAGGAAGCGGAAATCCACTTGCGCCGCGCTATCGCGCTCGACCCACAGGCGCGGAATGCCTACCTCAACTTAGGGACACTCCTGTATAGGCAGAGCCGGTACGCGGAAGCCCTCGACGCAGCCCGCGTCGCCGTAGAGCAACGCCCGGATTACCTTGAAGCCCATATCAACCTCGGCCTGATTCTCAATGCATTGAATCGCTTTAAGGAGGCAGAAACCCACTTGCGCCGCGCCATTGCGCTCGACCCACAAGATGTGGACGCTTCTCGCCAGTTGACCGAGCTTCTTTTTCAGATGGGGAAAGACCAGCAGGACAACGGGCAACCCGAGGCTGCGGTGGAATACTACATAGGCGTCCTCAAGATAGACCCGCACCATGTGGAGGCACTTCATAGGCTAGCCTCACTGAGAACGGATCAGCAGCACTACGACGAGGCGCTGGAACTTTTTCAGCGGCTCATCGACATTAATCCTAGCGACGCAGTGGCCCATGGCAACATGGGTGTCGTCCTCTTCTACTTGGGCAGAAGCAACGAGGCACTGCGGAGCTTCGACCAAGCGCTCTCCCTCGACCCGAGCTTGGAAGACGCGCGTGCCAACCGCGAGGCCGTGCTGGAGGCGATGAAAGAAAATGTCGAGTAATGGAGCGGTCGCCAGTTGCTGCTCAGGGAATGCCCAACTCTCGCCGGTACACCTCGTCTGCGTGGGCCTGCAACTGCCAATAAGGCACTCTTATCGTCTGCATCAATTCGCCGCGCCCGCCATCGCCGTCCTCCCAGCGCAGAATCCGATGCGGATAGGCCCTTTCCGTCCACAGCGTTCGCTGCCGCTGGCCGATGTGCAGGTCCCACCGCACGCTGGCTAGCGCACCGGCTGCCGTCTCGACTTGCTCCTCGGCGGCCTTGTGAAGCCGCCCGGCCACAGTCACATGGGGCTGATGCGCTTGCCGAAGCTGCCAAAAGCTCGGCAGTACCTCCAACTCTCGCACCTCGCCCAGAGCCATAAACGGCCCTTGCAGTTCCCGAATGCGGATCAGCAGATGGTCCTCGCTCGCGAAGTTTTCTGGTTGCTTTAGCTGATAGGCCCCCCGGCCCTCGCTGGCAAAATAGCTGCTGATGTGCCCGTTGATCCGCCCGCCGCTGAACAGGGCCTCGTCAAAGACCTGCCCGCACCACTCTTGCGCGCTGAACGAAATGCGCCGCAGTTCAAAGGGATGCCGCTCGCCCGCCACTTGGCTTAACACCGAAGTCATTACCGAATAGTCGTAGATCCCGGTCGTAAAGTTGAGGATGTGGTTGAGCTTGAGCGCGTAGAATTGGTCGGCCTCTGGCGTCGGCGGATCGGCCTTGATAAAGGT
>VXZF01000573.1 GCA_009845645.1 Gemmatimonadota bacterium
TGGACCACGCCGAGGGCGGCTGGCCGCCCCTTGTCTTCCAGTCGCGCGGCGACCGCGGCGGCAACGTCCAGCGCGTGCGCGACCTACTCGACGCCGGGGCCGATGTCAACGTCAGAAACTACAAGGGCCAGACGGCATTGCACTGCGCCGCCAAAGCGGGATTCGACCAAATCGTCGCCCTGCTGCTCGACCGAGGAGCTGATGTGAACGCCAAAGACGACAAGGGCGTAACGCCGCTGGCGACCGCGGTGCGCTCCAAAGTCAAAGACAAGAATCGGCTCGCGGCTGTCATCGGCCTGCTCACCGACGCTGGGGGCGTTTGAGCGCTAGCTGAGGATCCAAAGAGCAGTTCACATTGCTGATGTTCGTTCCTTGCCTTCGACAGATCCTATTAATACTTTAGATATAAATATTAATAACAATGCTGCTTATTAAGGTGTGTTTAATAAGGAAACCGCTCCATGAGACGCGGTGAAACCGGCCGATACGAGACCACAATCGTTGGAGATGAGACGGTGCGGGCTTTCGTACCTGCGCCGCTTCCGCCCATACCTGCGCTGGATCTGGTAGCTCTTCAGGGTCCCCTAGAGAAAGCATTACTGGCGCTGGGCCGGTTGGACAGTCTCTCCGTATTGCTGCCCGACGCCCACCTTTTCCTCTACACCTATGTCCGCAAGGAGGCCGTTCTATCCTCCCAGATCGAGGGTACCCAGTCCTCACTGTCGGATCTTCTGTTGTTCGAACTAGAGGAGATGCCAGGTACCCCCCTCGACGATGTCGTCGAGGTCTCGAATTATGTGGCGGCACTAGAACATGGATTGCGCCGGATACGCGAGGGGTTCCCGCTCTGCAATCGCCTCATCCGCGAGATCCACGCCGAGTTGCTCTCACGAGGCCGCGGCAGCGACAAAACTCCAGGTGAGTTCCGGCGCTCACAAAACTGGATTGGCGGCAGTCGGCCCGGAACGGCGCACTTTGTGCCTGCGCCGGTACACGCCGTTGCAGAGTGCATGTCGGATTTAGAGCGATTTCTCCATACAGAGACTTGCGAATTGCCCGCGCTCCTGCGGGCGGGACTCGCCCATGTCCAATTCGAGACTATCCATCCCTTCCTCGACGGCAACGGACGGGTTGGCCGCCTGCTGATCACGTTCCTGCTGTGTCACGACGGTGTGCTGCGCGAGCCGCTGCTGTATTTGAGCCTCTACTTCAAACAACACCGGGAGAGCTACTACGAGCTCCTCAATGATGTGCGGAAAAACGGCGACTGGGAGACGTGGCTTGCGTTCTTTCTCGACGGCGTGACGCAGACCGCGGAGGGAGCCGTCTCGACTGCACAGCGATTGCTCTCCCTGTTTCAGGAAGACCAAGCAAAGATACAGCAGGTGGGGCGTGCGGCAGGGTCGGCGCTGCGCGTCCATCGGGCTTTGCAGGAGCACCCGATTGCATCGCTCCAAGAACTTGCCAAGCGCACGGAACTCTCGTTCCCCGCGGTTACCGCCGGGATACAGGTACTCGAACGGACCGGAGTGGCGCGCGAACTGACGGGCAAGAAGCGCAACCGGCTTTTCGGCTACGATCAATATCTTGCCATTCTCGGCGAGGGGACCGAATTACCATAAGCCGACGCTGGTGGCGATTGAGGGGGCGGGATCGTCGTGGCATATCGCGTTGCATAAACGCGATGCATTTATTTCTATCGGTATAAGCCGCCGCGCCCGCTCGGGGAGATCGAATCCGATATTCAAGCTATCGAGACGGACATTCTGGAGATGCTGAAAGGGATGTCGGCAGAACTTGCAAGATGACATTAAATGTCGGCACTTGCGATTAAGTGCCGACATTTTGTATCATTTATGAATGACTAACGCACTGGATACAGCTCAACTGCAAGCAGAGGGCCTCGGCACCTTTTTCCGGCCGCGAGACCTCGCACCGCTCGGGATTTCCCACCGCAGGCTTCAGAGTTTGGTCGCCGGGGGACTCGTCGAGAACTTCGGAAACGGCCTTTATCGGCTCTCCGAGGTCGAACCCACGGAACTCGAAACGATTGCAATGGTAGCCGCGGCCATCCCGAATGCCGTCATGTGCCTGCTGACGGCGCTCCTCTTCCATGACATTGGTACCCAGTTGCCGCACAAGGTCTGGATCGCCCTCGACCGCAAGGCCCGCAAACCCGCGCATCCTCCCTCGCAGGTGCGCATCGTTCGCTTCTCTGGCGCGATGCTCACCTATGGCGTGGTCTGCCATTCGGCGCAGGGGGTACCGTTTCGCATCACTTCGCCTGCCCGAACTATCGTGGATTGTTTTCGCTGTCGCCGTAAGCTCGGTCTCGACGTCGCGCTTGAGGCGTTGCATGACGGCTTGCAATTGCGGGTTACTACGGTGGATGCGATCATGCGCGCTGCCGAAGTTTGTCGTGCCCAGACGGTCATGCGGCCCTACCTAGAGGCGCTCTCGTGGTGACGCGCAGAGAACGCCGAAACGTAGGCGCAGCGGTGCGCGCGAGGTTGATGACGACGCCTCTCGTCCGCAAATTCGTGTTTACCCACGCGAAGCCGTCGTGGCCGAGAAGCTCCACGCGATGGTTGTGATTGGCGAACGGAACAGTCGCTATAAAGATTTTTACGATCTTCACGCGCTTGCACAGCACTTCGCCTTCGAGGGCGATCACCTCGTACGCGCCATAGGCGCAACTTTCGAAAAACGCTGTACCACAATCTCCCAGACTCTGCCAGTCGCTCTGACGCCTCAGTTCTATGACGATGCCAATCGTGCCGGGCAATGGCGTATCTATCTGGAACGGAACGAGCTTCCGGGGACACCATCGGATTTCGCTACCGTGGGAGATCGTCTCCTGTTGTTTCTCGGAGAGCCATGGGACGCGATGGCGCACGGCTCCGAATTCACTGGAAACTGGTCGGCAGGTGGGCCTTGGCGGCATGGGTGAGACTGGACGATGAGACCTACGCAAGTTCAAAGGGAACGAAATAGTCTTGTCGACCTTCTGAGCTTTTCCTATTCATCCATTCCTATTATGCTATTAGCACATTCCAGCATTAACGCTAATTAGGCCCATTCTTATTTTCACATCTGAAAACAAGGGAACATGGTGAACCTGATATGCAACCAACGCCAATCACCCCAGACGTAAAGCAAGTCTCGCTCCTGACTGCGAGCCAGATAGCCCAGTTCAAGCGCGACGGCTTCCTCGTGCTCCCCTCTGTGCTCGACCCCGAACTTTGCCGCCAGGCCAGAGACGCAATGTGGGAAGCAATTGCAACCCACCTGCCCCGCATGAAGCGGGACGATCCCTCCACTTGGGGACCGCTCACCGAGGAAGAAAGCGCCGTGCTAAACGCGCAGCGGCCCGAAATCGGCGGCGATCCCTATTTCGCCGGCAACGGCCACCGCTTCTACGTCCGCAACGGTGCCGAACAATTCATGCTCGACTTGGCCCCCCGGGCCTTATGGCAAATCGCCGAGCAATTGCTTGGTGAGGGTACGGTAGTGTGGCCCGCTGGAGAGGATGACGCTGGCATCACGACGGGCCCGTGCTTCATGTGCGACGACGCAGTGGGAGGGCTAGCCACTCATTTGGGCAAAGAGATCGAGCGGTGGCCGGAGAAAGGGTCCTTCACTACCGAGGAAGCACTGCGCCTGCCCAAGACCGGCCCAGTGTGGCTCAACGGCCAAGGGACGCGCGGCTTGTATTGCACCCTGCCCAACAGCCCGTCTCCCGGGCCGGAATATCGAGGTGCCCATTCCGACGGTGCCTGCTACGGCCGCTGGCGATTGCAAATAGCGGCCTACGTCGACGACCTCCCGCCCAATTCCGGGGGTTTCACTGTGTGGCCGGGCAGCCACAGCCGAATCTGGCGCGATCAGTGGGAAGCCTTTCTCGAAGGCGAAAAGCACACGGACAAACACTTGGCAGAACGCAAGGCCGGCGGCTACAACGACCCTGTCATCCAGCGCATCAAGGCCGATACCCAGCCCTTTGATTGCCACGGCCCCGCTGGCACCGTGGTTTTGTGGCACACCAAAATTTTGCACATGGCCGGACAGAATCTATCTGCCGACGTCATCCGCCAAGCAACCATCTACGGTTTCCTCAAAACGCCGGCATCCCTTCCCGATCCGTTGGTAATAGACAACACCAACGGCGACATCTGGCGGGATTGGTCCGACGAAGTCCGCGCCATCAATGGGTAGCGGCGACCCTCAAGAGCCCAGCGGTTCGACGGCAACCGCAACACCAGAACTCGATGAGGCGCGGGCGGCGTCGGAAACTGCCTGCACCCAGTAGCCACTCTCCGCATCACAGACCGGTTTTTCACCGCGCTGCGCGGCGGCGACGAAATCCTCAATCATCGGCAGATCGAACAGCTTCTCCTGCAGCGGCT
>VXZF01000043.1 GCA_009845645.1 Gemmatimonadota bacterium
GACCAGCGTGCCGTATAAGCCGATGATTTCAGGCGTTAGCTCAGCCGCCGCCGGCTGCTCAGGCTCCACTGGTGCGGGTTCGTCGTCGCCACCACAGGCGGCCAGCACCAGAGCACTGCATAGGACCAAGGCCGTGGTTTTATCCAGCCATTTTCGCATGATACTATCCTCCTAAAGGGATTAAGTGCGCCAAGCGTCTGCCTAACGCACAGGATGGTAAATGGTTGCCTCGCTCAAGAAGCAGTTTCGCTCCCCCGAACGTAGCGCACCAGAGCTTTTTCGTCCAGTACGCAGCCCAGTCCCGGCTGCATGGGCGTAGGTACGTACCCATCGACAAAGGAGATCGGCTCGACGATCAGGTCGTCTTCGCGGGTCCAACTCCCCACAAAATCCGAAGCCATCGTGCAGTTGGGCGCAGCCGCGGCCGCGTGGACGTATGCGGTATCGACAATGCCCAAATCGTTGCCTGACCCGTGCCAGCAGCGCAGACCTGCGGCGGCGGCAACCGCCGCGTTCTTCTGAAAGCCCACGAGACTGCCGCCCAAGTTCAGACAATCGACGACCTCAGCCTTGATGGCGCGGATAATCTGCGGTCCGCTCCCCACGTGCATAGCCACCGGCAGGTTGATCGCCTCGTGAATCTGGATATAGCCTTCCAAGTCGGACTTAGGGATGGGATCCTCAAAAACCTCGACGTTGCCCACGGCCTCTAGCTGCTGCGCCAGTTCAATGGTCTGCTCAGCCGTGTGGAAGCGCTCGTTGGGATCGACCGTCACCTTGAAATCCACGCCGCCAACCTCGCGCATGGCCTGGAGCCTCTCGACCATCGGCTCCTCGATCTTGCACTTGATCTTGACGCCTTTGAACCCGTGCTCAAGCGCCCGCTCGACCGCCCGCTTGCCGTCTTCCGGCGTCTGGTGCCCCATCCAGTAGTCGGCCCGCACCCGGTCGCGCACCGCACCTCCCAGCAGCGCGTGTACCGGCACTTGGCGAGCCTTGCCCACCAAGTCAAAAATCGCCATCTCAAAGGCGTCGTACGCCGGCCCGGTCCCCACCGTCGGCAGTTCCTCCGTACCGTCGTGCCGATCAGCAAAAATATCCTGCAAAGTCAGTTGCTCGGGATCTTTGCCCAAAAGCTGGGCCGCTCCTTCCCGAACCTGTTCTATTGGCACGCCGCGGCCAGTCTCGCCCAAGCCCACCAACTCGGTATCCGTATTCAGGCGCACAATGTGCTTGGACATTTGGTCCCACCCGGTTTCGGCGACGCATTCTGGGCTATGCACTCGCCCGGGGATCGTCGGCACCACCACGGTCCAAATATCGACAGACGTTATTTTCATGGCTCCCTCCTCAAGGAGTAAAGTCAGCCTCGGCATCCACAGAAAGCGCGAACTCCGCCAATAACTGTGCGGTGTGATCCAAGTCCGCTAAGGATGCGATCTCGACCGGCGTGTGCATGTAGCGCTGTGGCACGCTGACCAAGCCAGTGGCCACCCCGGCCCGACTGAGTTGGATGGCGTTGGCGTCCGTACCCGTGCCCCCTGGCTCGGCTTGGATTTGATAGGGAATTTTCTTCTTTTTGGCCACCTGTACCAGCCGCTCGTACACGACCGGATTGGCGTTGGCCCCGCGCAAAATGACCGGCCCGCCGCCTAGCCTGCACTCGCCGACTTGGCGCTTATCGATATCTGGATGGTCCGTCGCCCAAGTAACATCCACGGCAATACCCACCAGCGGATCTACCCCATAAGCACTAGTCTTGGCTCCCCGCAGCCCCACTTCCTCCTGCACAGTAGCCACCGCATACACCGCGGCGCGGCACTTGCGCTTGGCGCGACTGACCCGCCTGAGCGCCTCGGCGACCACCCAAGCACCAGCCTTATTGTCAATCCCCCGCGACACCACCAGCCCATTGCGCAGCTCTTCAAAGTTCGCATCGTAGGTCACTGGATCGCCGATGGCCACCAGTTGCCGCGCCTCGTCCGCGTTGGCTGCGCCGATATCGATCCACAAGTCGTGTTTGTCCGGTACTTTAGTCCGATCCGCTGCCTTCATCAGGTGAATGGGCTTTTTGCCCAACACGCCCAAGACCGGCCCTTGCGCCGTGTGGATGCGCACTTTGCGGCCCGGCACGATCTGCAAGTCAAAGCCGCCGATGGTGTCAAAGTACAGATAGCCTTTGTCGTCGATGTAAACGATCTGGAAACCCAACTCGTCGGCGTGCCCGGCGAACATGATCTTGGGGCCGCCAGCCTCATTGTGGACGCCGATGGTATTGCCGTGGACATCGACCTCGACGCGGTCGGCGTACTTTGCCACTGCGTCCTTCCACACCACCCGGACCGGCCCTTCGTAACCCGAAGGACCAGGGGCACTGAGTAGATCGACGAGAAACCGCTTGGATGCTGGACGCATAAATCTCCTTCTAGTCTGATGTCGCTGGTTTACAACAAGCACCAATGGCGCAGACCGCCGCGTTGACGACGAGACCAATCACTCCGGCGTGAAAACCCCAGATCATCGGTTTGCCCCCGAAGGTCAACCCCAGCGCCACCGCCAGCCCGCACACCATGCCCGCCAGCGCCGTCCGCGCCGACAGCCGCTTCCAGTACAGTCCCAGAAAAAAGCACGGCACAACTTGGATCAAGACCTCGAACTTCAGTTCCAGCAGCCGCACCAAAGTCGCATCGGTGCCAATCGCCACCGCGACCAGCACGGCGACGATGACCCACGAGCAGATCTTGCCCACCTTCGTCAACTCGGCCTCAGTGGCCTGCGGCCGGAAGTACGGCAGATAAATGTCCTTGGTGAACATCGACGAGATCGACAACAGCGCCGAATCCGCAGTGGACATCAGCGCCGCCAACACCGCAGCAAAAATCGCCACCACCAGCCAGTAGCCCAGCGCAGATTCGCCCATCACCAGCGCACAGAGCCGGGCCAGCACTTGGTCGCTTTCGGCTTTGGTCAGATTCAGATCGGGCAACACCACCACGGCCGTCAAGCCGCACACCAAGGCCACCAAAGTAGTAGTCAGCGGCATAAAGGCCATCAGGGTCAACGAGCGCTTGAGCACTGCGACCGAGCGGCTGGCGTACAGCCGTTGGATCGCCTGCGGGTAAATAGCCGCCCCACAGCCCAACAGCAGCACATAACTGATCCACTTGTTGGCCCCCTCTAGGCTCGGCGCTTGGACTTTTGACGGATCCATTTCGCTCAGTTGGGCCACCACATGCCCCAAGCCCCCACCTAACTTCTGTGGGATGATAAAGACCAAAATACCGAAGCCCAACAGCAGCACACCTCCCTGCATCATATCCGTCCACGCTACCGAGCGCATCCCCCCCAAGGTCTCATAGATGACCATGATCACCGCCAAGCCGATAATGCCGTAGCTGCCGGGAACTGCGCCATCGGTGATCCCCTCGACGGCCGCGCCCATCGCCTTGAGCTGGGCCAGTGCGTAGTTGCCCAGCGCGTAGATCATCAAGATCGTGCTCAGCAGCGTCAGCACCGACGAGCGGAAGCGGTGCGTAATGTAGTCGCCAGGAGTGATAAATCCCTCTTTGCGCGCCAGGGTGACCAAGCGCGGGGCAAAGAGCATGTAGCCGACGATGACCGAGAACATAAAGAGCACCGACGCCGTCCACCCAAAGCCAATGCGATAGGCCGTGCCCGTGTAGCCAAAGAGCGTATTGCCGCTGTACTGAGTTGCATAGAGCGTCAAAAAGAGCACCAGCAGGCCCATCGAGCGCCCTGCTAGATAGAAGTCGGCCATGCTGTTGGAGCGGCGGCGCGTGCGCGCAATCCACCCCACGCCGATCATCGAGACCAAGTACAGCCCCACTGCGATGAGCGCGCCCGGACCAAACACCATGCCGCCCATCACTCTTCCTCCTCGGCATTAATCCAGTAGCGGCGGATCACAAAAGCCGTCCAAGCGGCCAACAGCAGCACCGCCCCCAGCGACACCGCCACCCACAGCGGGAAGCCCAACACCAGCGGCCCCCGATACCCTTCGGGCCAGTACCAGGGAACAGCCACAGCGTAGAGCAGCAAATAGACGATCCAGACGTAGCCAACCTTGCGCGGCTCAGAGACGAGTTGTTCCTGGGAATCATTCATAGAGATCAAATCAAAGCGCAGACACCAGAATTGACAAGGCCGCTGCCGCTATTGGAGCGAGGCGACCGTTGTGCCGGAAGTGGTCCTAAATCCTGTCGAAAGGCACAGTGCTCGCCCCCTGCGGCCGGGGTCCGGTGGGGCGGATGGGCATGTTTTCAGGAGCTTGGTATTGCACGTCCAAATGCGGCGTCTCCAGCCGTATATGGCCCTGGTGCCGCGAATCCATCAGCGCGTCCAGACCGCCGCTTACCAGCAGGGTGCGCTCCACCG
>VXZF01000282.1 GCA_009845645.1 Gemmatimonadota bacterium
CCCCCACCCCCCCCCCCCTCTGGCCTCGCGGGCGCGGAGATGCGAAAAAGCGGACTGTGGGGGGGGAAGCAAAAAACAGCAGGACGAGTGCGAATGTGAGCAAGAAGCTAAGGCGTGTCTTCATTTTCCTTTTTTTCTAGCAAAGAGCGGATATAAGCGGCAATCTGCTCGCGTTCCGCCGCCGAAAGATGTCCATAGCCCGGCATGGAAGTACCCGGCATTCCCTTCTGAATAGTACGGGCGATGGCTACCTTGCTGTGGCCATTTTTGTAGGCTGCAGGATCGCGGAAATCGCGGGGGGGCGGCTGAAGCGTCGCCGCGATCTGACCATCGCCGCGACCATCCGGGCCGTGGCACACCGCGCATCCATTGCGAGTAAAGAGGGCCTTGCCCTGTTCCACCGCGCCTATGGCGTCGTCGCTCTCGCCAGCGCAGCCAGCCGCTAGGGCAACCAATGCCCAGCGCACTATCGCGGTCTTAGACACCGCGACTTTGCAGTTCAAAGCTGAAGGTCGTCCCCGCCCCTAATTTGCTCTGTACGCTCACTTGCTCGCCGTGGACTTCGGCAATGTGGCGCACGATAGACAAGCCCAAGCCCGTGCCGCCGAGGTCGCGCGAGCGCCCCTTGTCAACTCGGTAGAAGCGCTCGAAAATCCGCCCCAAGTCCTCAGAGGGAATGCCAACGCCGGTATCTTCGACGTAAATCGCTAGGCGATCAGTGTCCTCTACGGGCCGCGTACCAACGCGGACTTTCCCGCCGGCGGGCGTGTATTTAACGGCGTTGTCGAGCAAGTTAATTAGGGCCTGTTCGATTAATTTGGGATCGCAGATCACCTGGACAGACGGCGGAACGTCGCAGTGAATGACAATTTGTTTTTGCGCGGCCGCTTGGCTGACCGAACCAACGGACGTATCGACCAAGAGTTTCAGCTCGCAAGGGATCAGCTCGACTTCCAGTTGATCGGACTCCAGCCGCGACAAGTCGAGCAAGTCGCCGAGCAAGCGGGTTAAGCGGTCGGCGTGATTCTCAATGATGCCGGTAAAGCGGCGAGCCGTCTCTCGGTCGTCAAGCGCACTATCGGATAAAATTTCGGCATAGCCTTTAATAGCTGTCAACGGCGTGCGCAATTCGTGGGACACGTTGGCGACAAAGTCGCGGCGCATCCGCTCTAATTCACGCAAGCGCGTAATATCGTAGAGGACCGCCACCGCGCCGATGCACTCGTTCCCTTCGAAGACGGGCGCGACCTGCATGTCCAAATGGCGCTCCGGCGCTCCGGTCAGTTCCACTTCCATTTCTCGCCGTCGGCCTTCGGCCAAACACCCGGCCAATGCACCTTGGATGGTCGAGTAGCGCACGACCTCCGCGGTCAACAGCCCCTCTAACGGCGGGTCCAAGCCAAACAGGTTGGCCAGCGCTTTGTTGGCCAGCACCACCCGGCCATCGCGATCGACGACCAAGATAGCTTCGGTAATGCTTTCGAGGATGACTTCTAAGCGGTTATTTTCGCTCTCTAGCCGATGGACTCGCTGCTGAATGCGCTCGGCGAGGTCCTCTAAGGCACGCGCCAACTCGGGATGGAATGCCTCCAGCCAAGCCGAATCGCCGGGGGCCGCTTTGTCGAGCTGTCGTAGCCGCTCTCCCTGCCGACGAGCCGTGCGGCCCCAGAACCAAATTTGGCCGCCAGTCCAAAGCGCGGCCAATGCGAGCGCGAGTGCGATGTGCCCACTCCACCAGACGAGCACGACCAAAAGCGCGTTGCTCAGGAGCAAAATCCACCCGAGGGGCACCCTATCGTCCCTCTCGGCGAAAGCGATAGCCCATGCCGCGCACAGTTTCGACCATCTCGGCTGCTGTTCCTAGTTTTTCGCGCAGGCGGCGGATGTGCGTGTCAACCGTGCGGCGATAGCCAGCGTACTCGTAGCCCCACACCACCTTGAGCAACTCCTCACGCGACTGCACCCGCCCACGCCGCTGTGCAAGGGTCGTCAAGAGCTTGAATTCTGTCGCCGTCAACTCGATGGGATCGCTGTCGATTTGCACCTGACATCCCACCGGGTCAATGGCCAAGGGGCCGGCTACGATCTGCGCGTCTTCCGTTTCGTCGCGACTTTGGACGCGGCGCAAGATGGCGCGGATGCGCAAGACGAGCTCGCGCGGGGAAAAGGGTTTGACTAGATAATCATCCGCCCCCAACTCCAAGCCGACGATGCGGTCGATCTCACCGGCGCGTGCCGTCAGCATCAAGACCGGTATGTCCTTGGTGTGGGGGTTTTGCTTGAGGAGGCGGCAGACCTCCAAGCCGCCGATGCCCGGCAGCATCAGATCTAAGACCACGAGGCAGATCAGATTTTGCTCAATCGCACTTAGGGCCTGCTCTTCGTCCTCGGCCGGCACGACGGCAAAACCGGACTGTTCTAGATGGTACGAGACCAAGGCGAGAATGTCGGGCTCGTCCTCGACGACTAGTATCTTGTCGTTCATGAGTCTTTCTCCTCCCACCATTCTTCTTTTTGGTGCCGCACGATGCGCCCCTCGACGAGGAACGCCACGTTCTCGGCGATGTTGGAGGCGTGATCGCCGATTCTTTCTAGGTGCCGCGACACCAAGATCAGGTAGATGCCGCGGTCGATGGTGTCCGGCCCAATCGACGGCGCGTGCATGTACGTGAGCAGCTCGCGAAAAATCTGATCGCGCAACAGGTCGAGTTCCTCGTCGCGCTGCCCAACGTCGCGCGCCAAGTCCACATCGCGGCGCACGAACGCGTCTAGGGCATCCTTGACCATGCCCTGGGCCAATTCGGACATCCTCGGTATGTCGATCAGCGGCTTGAGCAGCGGCATCTTGTTGAGCACCTCGGCGCGTTGGACGATGTTGACAGCTTCGTCGTTGATCCGCTCTAGGTCTTCGTTGATTTTTAACATGCAGGCCAACAGCCGCAGGTCGCTGGCCATCGGCCCTTGGGTTGCAAACACCTTCAGGCAGGACTCCTCAATGCCGATTTCCCAATCGTCGATCTTCTTCCCCCCCTCAAGCACTACTTGCACCAGTTCGTCGTCGCGATCCACGAGGGCGCGCACGGCTTGCTCAATGGACTCTTCGACGGCCCCGCTCATTTTTAATAAGTCCTGTTTGAGCTCGTCTAATTGCTGGTCGAATCTTCGTTCCATAGCACCTTCCACCTCAGCCGAAGCGGCCGGTTACGTAGTCTTCGGTCTGTTTGTTGCGGGGGTTGGTAAACATGTCTTCGGTCTGGCTGAACTCGATCAAGGAGCCTAGATAGTAGAAGGCCGTATAGGTCGAAATCCGCGCCGCCTGTTGCAGATTGTGCGTGACGACGATGATGGTGTAATCGGCCTTCAGGTCGGTGATCGTCTCCTCGACCCGCGCAGTGGCAATCGGGTCCAGCGCCGAGCAAGGCTCGTCCATCAGCACTACCTCCGGCTCGACGGCGAGGGTGCGCGCAATGCACAGCCGCTGCTGCTGGCCGCCGGACAAGCTCAGCGCGTTGTCCTTGAGCCGGTCCTTGACCTCGTCCCACAGCGCCGCGGCCTTCAGGCTCTTCTCCACGGCCTCATCGAGCACCCGACGGCGGTTTTCCCCGGCGATCCGCAGGCCGTAGGCCACGTTCTCGTAGACGGATTTGGGGAAGGGATTGGACTTTTGGAACACCATGCCTACCCGCCGCCGCAAGTCGATCACATCGCAATCGGGCGCGTAAATATCGCGGCCACTGACCCGCACTGACCCTTTAATGCGCGCGGATTCGACCAGATCGTTGAGGCGATTGAGACAGCGCAAGAGCGTCGATTTGCCGCAGCCCGAAGGTCCGATAAACGCGGTCACCTCGCGCTCGGGAATGCTCAGGTCGATATCGTGCAAAGCCTGAGTCTCGCCGTAGAACATGTTCAGGTTTTCCACTTCGACAATGGGATTTGCATGGTCCGAGGCTACGGGCGTACTCATGGCATCTCCTAAAAGGCCGCGCTGGCGTATTTCTTGCGCAATTTGTTGCGGACGACAATCGCCGTCAAGTTCAGGAGCAACACAATAGTCAACAACAACAGGGCCGTGGTGTACACCATGGGCCGGGCTGCCTCCACGTTGGGCGATTGGAAACCCACGTCGTAGATGTGGAAGCCCAAGTGCATAAACTTGCGCTCCAAGTGAAAAAATGGTGCGAACGCATCGAGCGGTAAGTCCGGTGCCAACTTGACGACACCGGTGATCATCAGCGGCGCGACCTCACCGGCCCCGCGCGCCGTGGCCAATATGACGCCCGTGAGAATGCCCGGCAGGGCACTGGGCAGCACCCCGCTCCAAATCATCTGAAATTTGGTCGCCCCCAACGCCAGCGCTCCTTCGCGCATCTCGCTGGG
>VXZF01000671.1 GCA_009845645.1 Gemmatimonadota bacterium
GACGACTGCCTCGTGTTGCCTTTTTCCGGCGACAATCCGTGCAGCCTCATCGGCCTCGGCCTCGTCTCCCCTGGACAAGTCGCCCTGAGCTTGGGTACTTCGGACACCCTGTTCGCCTGTATGGACCAGCCGCGCACTTCTGCGGCCGGTGAGGGCGCGGTCTTTGCCTCGCCCGACGGCACGCACTACATGGCCCTGACTTGCTACCTCAACGGCAGCTTAGCCCGCGAAGCCGTGCGCGACCAATACGACATGAATTGGGATCAGTTCACCAGAGCCCTACGCGCCACGCCGCCGGGCAACAACGGCGCGCTCATGCTCCCTTACTTTGCGCCGGAAATCGTCCCCAAAGTCCCCCAACCCAACGTCATCCGCCAAAATCTCGACCCCACCGACGCGCCGGCCAATGTCCGCGCCGTCATCGAGGCCCAAGCCCTTTCCTCGCGCATCCACGCGCGTTGGATGGGCGTGGACATTTCCTCGCTCTACGTCACCGGCGGCGCGTCGGCCAACGCCGACATTCTGCGCGTCTTCGCCAATGTCCACAACTGTCCAGTCCATCGCTTCGAGACGACCAATTCAGCGGCCCTAGGCGCGGCCTTGCGCGCTGCCCACCACCAATCCTCAGCCGGCCATGCACCTTCGTGGGCGGAAGTCGTAGAACCATTCGCGCAGCCGGTCGACGGATCAACCATAGAACCGGAGCCAAGAGCCGTAGCCGCGTACGACGAACTCATCGGCCAGTACGCCGCTTTAGAACAAGCGCATACTTAGGGTGCAGTACAACACAAAAAAGATCGAGTTATATGCTAGGCCCATTGGCATCTAAAATGGGTACTGGAAACGCAATGTTGACTGAATGGATTTGTTATTAACGCACATAGCGTACAAGGTAACAACTCGACTCAGTGGCTCGACATGGAAGAGCGCCGCTTGACACAGGGCCTTTTTTCAACTATTCATGCTTTTCACCTTCGATGTCGCAAACCCTGTATAAGACGGACATTCACAAGGTTGTAAACTGCTTTATGAGCATTGGATTGGCTGCGACTAAAAGAGCGCAGGTTTGCGCTGGACAGCTGGCTACCTGCTGGGCCGTGACGGCGATTGTCGGGCTGATGGCGGTCGATTCATGGGCTGTGAATTCAGCCGTGCTGGCCAGAGTCGGGAGCGAGGTCATTATGGTAGATGACTTGCTTCGCGCCGAGCGCAATATGCGCCGTTTTGCCGCGGGAAATGCGCGGGAAATGCTACAGCCTTTTATCGATCGCAAGCTGCTAGTCTTAGAGGCCAAGGCGAAGAATTTGACTCAGCACCCCGATGTGGTCGCAAGCGTGCAACAGGCTCGTGACCGGAGACTAGTGGAGCGTCTATACGCGGAAGTCACGGGAGATGTTTCTATATCGGAAGAGGAACTCCGGTCGCATTTCCACCAAAGAGGATTGCACAAAAAGCGGGAAGTGCGGGCGAGTCATATTCAGGTAGGCAGTCTTGAAGAAGCCCGGGCCGTGCAAGAGCAACTGCGACAAGGTGCCGATTTTGCAGTACTGGCGCGTGAGCAGTCCCTCGATCGCACATCGGCGGCCAAAGGTGGGGGCATGGGTTTCTGGCAGGAGGAAGAAACACAACACAGTGGGTTTGTCGCCGAGCTTTTTCGCCTACAGGTCGGCCAAGTGTCCGAACCGTACCGCAACTCGCAGGGAACTTACCACCTGATCAGAGCCGATGAAGAGCGATACGTCACTTTTGAGAGTCAAAAAAAGACGCTGCGGCAGGCGCTGGAAAAGCAACAAAAAAAAGATCGCTGGTCCAAATACTTAGCCGACCAGAAAACGCACTTTGGTTTTTCAGTAGATGCCCAGGTATTGGGCGTATTGCTGCAGCGGGGACGATTGGCCGAAGGCGGTGTGCCCATACTAGAAGCAGGAGACCACGCGCGCATTCTGCTGCGCTATAGCGAAGGAAGCATCGACCTAAACGCGTATATGGCTTTGGTAGAGGAAGCCGAACCCAGCCGTCGTCCCCACGCCATAGACAGCACCGCTGTGGTCGAATTTGCCCAAGACGAAGCACTGCGCAAAATCCTGCTGCCTCTACTAGCTCAACAACGGGGGTTGGATCGCGAGGAAGCCGTGATTCAGTTCGTCCGGGATAAGCGCGAAGAGGCCATGGTCAAGCTGCTGCGCCGAATGGAAGTAGAAGAGCGCTTCGTCACAGAGGAACAGCGGCGCACTCTATATCGGGATCTAACAGGGGAATTCACTCTGCCAATGCGCACGTTTTTTGCCGGTGCACTGGTCGATTCGAAAACAACTTCGCGCGCTATCGCCCAGCGCGTGCGCGCCGGTGAGGACATGGCCGAGATCATGCGCGAGTATCCGGCATTTCAAAGACGCGTGCGTCAGTTCGACGTATTTAACTTCACGCTGGCTGACACGGCGACGGCCCAAGGCGCTATGGCTACTATGATCCAAGCCGTGCGGGGTGTGCCGATTGGCGGCATCAAGGGCCCGATCCCGATCCAGTTGAGCGGCGATATGAAGGGGTATCTCGTACTCAAAGTATTGGCTATGCGTCCGGAAAAGACCCTGTCTTTTTCTACACCCAAGGTGCAGTCCAGAATATGGCGCCAACTGCGCTACGCCCATCGGCACGCGATTGAAGAAGACTTTGATAGCTATCTAGATGAGTTGAGGCATAAATACAGGACTGAGATAGTTGTCGACGAACAGGTCCTGTCTAACCTGGACAAGTAGCGGCTCTGCGTTTCTACTCATAGACGAGTCCAAATCTCTCTACTCTAAATGCGGAAGGAGGTGAATGAATACAGCGTTCGCAACTGCAACTGCAGGAGCAAAAAGAGCAATATCTCTAATTCCATCAGATAAGGAGAAAAAGATGCGCAAAAACACACTCATAGCAGCAATGTTGTCCGTGGCACTGGCTAGTTTCGCCTGGGGCCAGTCCAATGCCAATGGCATTGGCTACTTCGCCTTAGAGGTGCCTGCTAATGTTACCATCACCATTGATGGCGACGATGGCGACTGGGCGTGGTTCGACCCCATTTTCACCGTTGGTCCCGACGAGATGTACGAAATCCAGAAGGCCGAAGTGCTGGACAAAAGCGACCTCGACGTGGCCATCATGACGGCGTGGACGGGCACGGATCGCGACAACAGGCTCTACGGATTTGTGCGCGCCACCGACGACACGCTAGTCGTCACCTCTGATGTCTTTGACGACGGCTGGCGCGACGATGATCTCGAGATCATCACCGATGCCAACGCCAGCGGCGGTCCGCACGACGGCGACGGCGAGTCGGGTACGCGCGCCGAGGGGCAGCAGTTTACCATGCACTTGCCGGTCCCTGGCGTGTATGAAACGCCCTATGGCGGCGACGGCTCGTGGTGGTTGCGCTGGCAGGTGGTCGAGGAAATCCACTGGATGGACGAGTTTGCCGAGTCCAGAGTGACGACCAATCCTCCGGGAGCAACCACGGGTTCGACCAACGTCACGGTCAACTACGAGTACAGCATTCCCCTCTGGGATTACGCGTCATTGGACGGCGCGGATAACAGCATCCGCCACGAAAACGAGGCCGGGCAGATCATCCGCCTGACCTATCAGTTGAACGAGGCGGACAATCCCGAAGATCGCCGCACGCACCAGCTAGCAACGACCGGCGAGGACGGCGCTTCGGGCAACTGCGATGTCTGCTCGGAATACACGCTGCTTGGCGCAGACGAGTACGATCGCGCCGACGGCGGCGCGGGCACCGCAGTGGAATCCGAGAGTTGGGCAAAAATCAAAGCGACCTTCAGCGACTAACCGAACGGTCCTTTGAACACTATTGGGCGGCGGCATCTGCCGCCGCCCAATAACCGCCAGTACAATGTACACTTTCCGAGGTTAATGCGATGATACGGTTCGGTGCGTGGCTTTGTGCCCTAGTGATGTTGGCAGGATGTGGACGTTATTTCGATGGGCCAATTCAGCCAGCTCCGCAAGAACAGCAGGAGGCCGATATGGTGATTCAAGACGATGGCTTGATCACCTATTCGTTCGAGCGTCTGGAGATTGGTCTGCGCCCTATGACCGACGCCGAATTGAACCGCAAATTCCCACAGCAGTCCACGCAGGGGCCCGTATCGACCAATCCCTATACTTTCGGCAACTGGAAGCGCATGGGCGAAGAGTGGACGCCGCCCAAACACAGCGTATGGCTGCTAAAAGTTAAAAACTACGCCTATCCCAAAGTCGGCGTTGATCCCCTCAAGATCGAGTTGATTTCAAAGGATGGGTATCGCAAGTACGCGCCCTTAGAATCGCTGCAGATATTGGAATACTACTATTCGTTTATTC
>VXZF01000495.1 GCA_009845645.1 Gemmatimonadota bacterium
GTGCCGACAGGGCTTGGGGGTTTATGGGGTTCATGGGCGGGTAATATGCCCAACGGCTGGAGGGCCGTCAAAATTAAGACGCGCCGATTATAGGGCAGAGGAATAGCTCTTGACAAGGCGTTCGCTATTTGCGAACATGATCGATATGAATGCGGGGAAAGGTATGACGATTGAATGGGTGCCTAAGGCGATCAGAGATATGCGCCGCCTCGCTGCACAGGATCGCGAGAGAATCATTGCCAAGGTTGAGCAGTATGCCAGAGATCCGGCCTCTTTGGCCAACCAAGTGATTATACTGACCGGCAGTGAGTATAGGCGTATGAGAGTTGGAGACTATCGCGTTATCTTCAGCATTGAATACAACAAGACCACTGTCATGGTGGTCCTGAGAGTTCGGCATAGGAGGGAAGTCTATGGCTGACACCGGAACCATTACCTTGCCTCGGGCGGAATACGATGCCCTGATTGCCCGCAATGAAGAGCTCGAAGACAGGCTGGCTGCTCTCGCTGCGGACGACGGCAGTCGCATCCCCCACGACGTGGCGCTTGCCATCATGCGCGGTGGAAACCCCGTGGCCGCATTTCGCAATCATCTCGGCATTACGTTGCGCGACCTGTCCAAAAAGACGGGGGTCGCTGTTAGCTATCTGTCCGAAATCGAGCGCGGACTCAAGCCCGGTTCCGCGGCAACGCTGTCCCGGATCGCCCATGCGCTTGACACGACGATTGATACCTTGGTGGCCGAGCCTTGACCTTCGGTGGGAAGCATAAGGCCCTTGTATTATCGTTTTTTCTCGTAGCTCACCTCTAACCGGAGCCTAAACAAAATGTCGAATCCCCTTCTCAGCGCCGCCGAGACCCGCCAGAACCGCGTAGATGAATCGTGGGGCCACCTGACTTGGTTGGCAGGTCGTCCGCAGGGCAATGTCGAGGGCCTCACGTTGGGCCGCGTCGTCCTCAAAGCTGGTCAAGCCAACCCGCGCCACTCTCACCCCAATTGCGAAGAAGTGCTCTATTTGCTCGCCGGTCGCGTAGAGCACAGCTTGGGCGATCAGTCTTTTACGCTGGAAGCTGGCGATACGCTCGCCATCCCGGCCGGCGTCTTCCACAACGGAATTAGCCTCGGCCCCGAAGACGCGGATATGATCGTGGCTTACTCGGAAGGCGACCGCCAATTCGTGTTAGAAGAGGACAGCTCGTGACCCGCAACGGCTATCAGCACATGGTGCTCAAATACTACGTCGGCCGCCTGCGGGCGTTGCGCGCTTGGGACGGCATCCGCGCCTTCGACTACTTGCTCACCGCCCGGAAGTCGATCCACCCTCGTCGGACTGACGGGCAATCCTAATCGCGCGATGCGATGGACGCCTATACCCAAGACGACTTACAGAGCCATTTAGAAGCCTTGGGCGTCGAAGCAGGGGATATGCTCTTTATCCATTCCTCGTTCAAAAGCCTAGGGCCTGTCGCCGGTGGAGTGCAGACTGTGGTCGATGCGCTTCAGGCAGCAGTCGGCCCCGACGGGCTTATCCTGATGCCCTCGTTTCACCTGATAGAACGGAGTGAACGAGCGCGCCGCTGGGACTGGGCGACTACTCCTTCGACTGTGGGGTGGTTGACCGAGTTTTTTCGCTGCTTATCCGACACCTATCGTTCGGACCATTACTCCCACTCGGTAGCGGCCCGAGGGCGCGGGGCTGCGGATTTCGTCGCGGATCATCGACGCCAGCAAGGCCATACGTCGCCTTGGGATCTGGCCCCTTGGGGACGGACTTACGGCACCCACTCGCCCATGTTTCGCGCCTATCGACGCGGCGGCAAGATTCTCATGCTGGGCGTCGATTACCAGACTTCTACCTACATCCATCTGGTCGAAGTGCTCTACTGGCATCACTTGCGCCGAACTGATCCTCAAGCTGCCTATCCCGCCTTGGACCGCCCGCATCTGGGGGCGTACTGGGACGCTACCGGTCCGCTGACACGGGGATTCGTCGGCGCATCCTCGTGCCGGCTTTTTGCCATAGATGTGTACGTCGATACTCTGCTGGCCGAGGTCGTGGCAAACCCCGAGCGCTATTTGGCCTGATTCTAACGACTGTGATCAGACTCGCATCCGCAGCATGGGGCGGCCAAAAGACACTTCGAGGAATTCTCCGGTGTGCGCCGAGCGCGTGCCAGGGGGCATGAAGTGGATGACAAAGGCGCGGCGCTGGCGATCGGTTTGGTTGGGTGGGGTGTAGTGGAGGGTTTGGCAGTGGTGGAAGAGCGCGCCGCCCGCGGGTAGATCTATGACAGCGGCTTGGGTTGCATCGACTTGGTCGCCGTAGTCGAGCAAGGCACTGGTTTGCTCTGAGCGCTCGTGCCCGACGGGCGTCAGGTGCGATTCAGGCAGCAAGTGCATGGCACCGTTGGTCTCATCGACGTCGTCTAGCGTCATCCAGCAGCTTACCAAGTTGGCCGGCATACATTTCCAGTAGGCGTTGTCTTGGTGCCAAAAGACGGGGCCGCCGTGGTGGGCGGGTTTGTACAGGGCTTGGTCGTGGAAGAGCTGGATATTGGGGCCGATGAGGTCTTCGGCAATGTCGAGGATGCGGGTGTCGTAGAGTAGTTGCCGGAAGTGGATGCTGCGCTCGCACATTTGCATGATCTGCAACATCTGTTCGTCGGCGTTGTTTTTTTCGTCGAGGTCGTCAGTGTCGCTGATGGACAGGTTGCGGAAGCGCCCGTTCTGGCGCGCCTCGGCAAAGAGGCGGTCGTATTCGTCGCGCAGCGAGGCGACGAGATCGTTGTCTAGCAGCTTGCCGATGACGATGAAGCCGCGGCGGCGGAATAGGTCGATCTGCTCTTGGTCGAGTGCTTTGTGGAGTTGGGTAGCGGACGGGGCTGTGGTCATCTGTCTCCTCCTAGTGAGGCGTGCCAAATTAACAAGGGCGGCGACGGATCACAACCGGCTGAGGGGCCGTCCTGTAAGCAGCATCACTCGACGTACACGACCACTTCCTCCCCTTCGCGCTCTGCCTCGTACGTCTTCACCCGCATAGTCTCGTCGTACAGCGCCTGCCCAGTGGCCAAGTCGAATTCCCACTGGTGCCAGGGGCACTTGAGCACCAAGCCCTCTTGCTGATAGTCGATCTGGTACACGCCGGGTGACACGACCAAGGGACGCAATCGGCCCCGGCACAAGGGTCCGTTTTTGTGAGGACAGCTATTGCGCAGGGCGTAGTAGCGGTCACCGATGTTGAAGACGCCGATCTCTCTGTTACCCACGCTGACGATCTTGCGCGCTCCATCGGGTAGTTCCTCAGCTCGGGCGACCACGTAGCGCTTAGAAGCCATAGAGTTCCGCGGCGTTTTGCGCCATAATGCGGTGGCGGTAGTCCGCGTCAAAATCGGCGAGGAAACCCGTTGGCTCGTCCCAGTCCCAGTGCGGATAGTCGCTGGCAAAAACGAGGACCTCATCGGCGTGCAGCCACTCTAAGAAGCGCTTCATGTCGTCGCGCGTGGGCGGCTGGATCATGGGCTGGGTGCCAAAGCGGATGTGCTGCCGCAAGTACTCGCTGGGCAGGCGCTTGACCCACGGCGTATAATCGCGCAGGCCCTTCCAATCGGAATCCATGTGCCACATCAACCCCGGGACCCAGAACACATCGTGCTCGACGAAGAGGACGCGAAAATCGGGAAATTTTTCAAAGACGCCCTCGCAGATGAAGCTGACCGTATGCGCCATGGCGATCTGCGGCCGGGCCATGCGCATTTCCAGATAGTGCGAGGGATATCCCGCGGCCGTAGGCGGCGCGGCAATGCCGGCTCCTTCACCCCCAAAGTGGATGCTCAGCGGCAGACTGTGGCGCTGACATGCCTCGTAGATGGGATGGTAAAAGCGATGGCCAAAAGGCTGGCGCGAACCAGCCGGCATCATCACTTGGACGCACTCGGGCTTGGGGCCTAAGCGGTCTATTTCCGCCACGGCCAACTGCGGGTCTTGGGGGGCGATGTGGATGGAGGATCTAAAGCGCGAGTCCGCGCCCACCCAGTGCTCTAGAGTCCAATCGTTGAAGGCCCGACAATAAGCCGCCGCATAATCGCAATCCGAATGCACGGCCGCGCTGTACGGTCCACCCGTCAACACGGCCACATCGATGTCGTACTCGTCGAGATGCCTCTGGCGCGCCACTTCTACATTGGCCGCTGGATTGGTCTCTTGATCCTCCCACAATTCTTGGCGGTTGCCGTGTTTGGGCATATTGGTATGGCCCAACTGCGGCATCATGGAGCCGAAGTCCTCAATGCGCTCGACATAGTGGCGCGGCAAGTAGGGAAAGAGGGCTTTGTCGTTGGGCAGGGTGTGATGCAC
>VXZF01000126.1 GCA_009845645.1 Gemmatimonadota bacterium
ACGGCCAATCGAAGTTGTGGCCGCCGTTGACGAGGTGTGGGGTGTCGTGGAGCAGTTGCGTGGCATAGCCGCGTTCGGCCAGCGTCGCGGGGAGGGTCTGTCGTTCGTGTCGCAGCGGCTGCCACGGATGGAAGGGGCCTCCGTACTGACCGGTTATGACATCAGTTCGGTACGGGATCGTTGGGAAGCTGGCGCAGAAGGCGCGGTCAAATGCCCATGCTTTCGCTGCAAAGCGGTCGATGTTCGGCGTTTCGATCCAGGTATTGCCGTTTGCGCCGATATAATCGTAGCGGAGGGTGTCAATCACGACGAGCGCGATATTCATTTTTTAGCTCCGTTTCGCGTCAATGGTTTCTGGGTCGAGTGTTACGGTATGCGCCAGCGCTACCACGGAGTGGCGATGGAGAATTCCTCCGCCACTTCCTCAAGCCCCTCGACTGCTTGCGCCGAAATCGGCACACCTTCTCTGCGGTACTCGGTTTCCCGCTCTAGCTCCTTGCCGCCGGGCAGGAAGGACTCGTCGAAACTGGGTAGTGGTTTCATGCGACTGGCCTCGTCCATCAGGTGGTCCATGTCGGCCTTGAAGGCGTCGAGATCGGAAAAGCAGTTCACGTCCAAGGCGAGGAAAAAGCCCGATTGATCGGCACCTGTGAACTCGATGTTGCCCCGCGAAAACTCCGTCAGCATCTGCCCTCCGAGCGTACCCGATAGGATATTGCCCACGTGCGAAATGCCGATGGCTTTGATAAAAACTGGCGGGTACTTCAGGAAGGTCTCGTCGTCGATTGCGTAGTGGCTGGCGAAGTCGAGCAGAAAGGTCGGTTTGCCTTCGCCGGCTGGCATGCCGAAGGCCAAGGGCGGGCTACCCTGGATAGAGCCCCGAATCGTCGAATCGCGATTGTAGTGGTCGGAGGCATTGCGACCGGAAGTGGAAATGCCGATCAGGTCTGCACGCATGGCCATGCGTGCGTAGTTGCCGGTGCTGCCAAGATGAGCGTGGTAGGTGGAGGTAGCTGCGCCGATCCCAAATTCTTGGGCCTTGGCGATGGCTATTTCCATGCCCTTGGTGGCGACGAGGTAGCCCAGTCCGCCGTCGCCGGAGAGCGCGGCGGTGGTCGGTCCTTCCTTGAGTACGCGGATTTGCGGGTTTGGGTTGACAGTGCCGTCTTGGAATGAGCGGACGTAGCGATTGACTTGGAGGGTGCCGTGGCTGACGACGCCGCGCAGGTCGCATTCGACCAGTTTGCTGGCGATGAGCCGAGCGTGATCTTCCGGTATTGGCGCTGCCTTGAAAATCTCGACGACTAGTTGCTCAAGGTCGGTGACGGCGACGCGGATGCCGTCGGTGGGGGGTACGTTCATGGGTGTGTTCCTCTCACAATGAATCTCCTCGCGCATCCTACTCCGAACAGGAAGACGCAGAACATTGCCGAATTGACATTGTCTCCCCGAGCAGTGTAGTGTTTATACTTTTTGGCGCGACTCTTTGTCTCACTAAGTTTCACTCCAGTTTTGCGTCCTTGCAACCCATCCCAATCGTCTCCGCGGAAGGTTTCTTATGAAACGCGTTCTTTTGGCCAAATTCAACCACGAAGTCGGCAGCTTTAACCCCCAGCTTACTTATTACGACGACTTCACGATCCACCAGGGGCTAGATCTTATAGAAGCTACCCGCTCTTCCAATTCCACGCTGGCGGGCAATATCGAAGTTCTCGAGGCTCGTCCCGACATCGAACTGGTTCCCACGTACGGGGCTTGGTGCAATACCACTGGCGGTTTGGTCGCCGGTCCCGATATGGAGCGCCTCATCGGCGAATTGTTGGCCGCTGTCGAGGCCCACGCCCCAGTTGATGCGGTCTGTCTGTCGCTGCACGGGGCCATGGCTGGCGAGACCGAAATCGATCCCGAAGGGCGCGTCGCGTCCGGCATTCGGCAGATCGTCGGGGACGTGCCCATTGTCGCGGCCATGGACCTGCACGCAGTCATCTCGCAACGACTGGTCGATGCAGCCGACGCCTTGGTCTTCCTCCACACCTATCCGCACACGGATATGCGCGATACTGGCCAGCGCGCGGCCCGTCTGTTGTTGCGCCAATTAGACGGGGACGTCAAGCCGACCACGGCTCGCGTATCCATCCCATTATTGGCTCGTGGCGATGAACTCATCACCGCCAGCGGCCGCTTTGGCGAAGCTATTCGCCGCTGCCAAGAGATTGAGGCGTCTCCAGGAGGTTTGGCCGCGGGCGTCATCATCGGCAATCCCTTTACCGACGTGCCTGATTTGCAGTCCAATGCAATCGTCACCACCGACGACGATCCAGCTCAAGCCCAAGAGTTGGCGCTGGAATTGGCCCGCTTTATGTGGGAAAATCGACCTTACTGGATTCCCAAACTCACCTCTCTCGAACAAGCCGTGCGTTTAGCCGAAGAGACCGAGGGGCTCACGGTGTTCTCGGACGCTGCGGATTCCACGGCCTCGGGTGCCAGCGGCGATAGCAACGCCATTCTCAAGGGCCTGCTCCAATACAACTACAGCAAGCGCGCCCTCATTCCCATAGTCGATGCCCCCGCGGTGGAAGCCGCCTATCGGACTGGAGTAGGGGGGCAGTTTACTTGGCCTTTGGGCGGCACCCTCGACTCGGAGCGCTTTGCACCGGTGGAATTGCCTTTGTACGTCAAAAGCCTATCCGACGGGGCCTTTACGACCGAATTTGGGTATGTAGTGCCGCCTAGTCGCACTGCCATTTTGACTAGTGACAATCTCACGCTGCTGGTGACCCAAGAAGCCGCCCCCATCGTCGGACGCAAGGTGTATCAAAGCCAGGGGCACGATCCGGCCGACTACGACTTGGTCGTGTGTAAATCGCCCAATGGCTTCCGCACCCACTACCAGCCCATCGCCGCCCGCATTGTCGCTGTCGATGTGCCCGGGTCCACCAGCGCCAATCTCAAAACCTTGCCCTATCAGCACTGCGTGCGTCCCATTTTTCCGCTGGACGATGGGGTGGTGCCGCCTTTTGCCGAAGCCGATTAAATGCAGATCGAGGATCTCTTCACGCCAGCGCAACAAGCCCTTGTCGCCGGCCTGCACAGACGCGATCAGCAGGAGCGTCAAGCCGGCTCTACGGACCCGCTGCGTCTCAGGGCCGTCAGCCCCCAAGTGGCCCATTATCTTTGTCTGACTGCGATCCACCAACAGGCCCAGACCTTGGTCGAATTCGGCACTTCGCACGGCTATTCTACCCTGCACCTAGCCGCTGCGGCCCAGCGCACTGGGGGCCGCGTCTTCAGCCTGGATCGAGTGCCTGAAAAAACGGCGGCGGCGCGGGCCAATTTGCGCCAAGCTGGTTTGGATCACTTGGTGGAATGCTACACTGGGGAGGGGAAAGCCTTTATCGCGGCTCTCCCCGAGCGCGTGGACTTTGTCTTTGTGGATTTTGGCCTACCCGCATTTGCGCCCATGTTCACCATGCTGGAAAGCCGTCTGGTGGCAGGGGCGTTCCTCTTTGTCGATGGCTGGTCCAAAGTCGAACAATGGGACCAGAATCCGGATTGGGCCGCCTTTAGAAATCGCTTAGACGAGACTGCCGATTGGCTGACCTACATCCTGCCGCTGGAAAAGTCGCACCTCATTGCCGTTAAGCTGTGACTTAAAATTCCCCTTCGTATATCTCGTCAAACAGGACTTTGAGCTCTTCGACGAGCCCCGGCTCCGGTGCCGGATGGGGTGGCCCTAAGCGGTGGTTGGGGTAGAGGCCCTTCAATTGGATGGCCGCTTTTATGGAAGCTAGCCAGTTGTGTTTGATCGCCCACTGCAACCACGGCTCTTCATAGCGGTACACCGAATTCCAGGCCCCGGTCGCATCGCCGTTGACTAGCGCATGGTAGAAGGCATTGGCAATGTCGGGCCGGAAGGGTGCGACTGTGCACAAATAGGCGGGGGAGCCGAGCGGGTAGCCAAAGGCAAAATTGCGCATCTGTCCGCCGCTGATCACGCCGAAATCAAAATTGCGCGTCTGGCGGATCAGGTCGTAATACGTGTAGAATTGGTCGCCGTCGTTTTTCATGCCGATGATGTGAGGGCGCTGGGCTAGTTCCACGGCGGCTTCCAAGGGAAAGGGGGGCTGGCCACCGGCCCACAGCAGCAGGGGAATGTCGGCGGCTCCTTCCAAGGCGTCGAAGTAATTGATTAGGACCGGCGTGGTATTGCCCAAATAGGGATGGACTTGGACTTTGACCGCGTCCATGCCCACGGCTTGGGCGTGGGCCAGATAATCCCGCGTCTTTGTCGCCTTCCAAAAACCCGTACCGCCGATGCAGAAGGCCCGGCCAGCGCAGGCTTGGCCCACCGT
>VXZF01000122.1 GCA_009845645.1 Gemmatimonadota bacterium
CGCCCTTGCGCCACCAGCGCTTCTCCTCGGTCTCCATCAACGACACCAACCGGCGTGGCTCCGGACCTTGACCGTCCCACTTTTGCGGACGCCGGGGGCTACGCGCCGGTAACTCTCGGCTGTCGATCACCGTGCCGTCGGCGCGGTGTTGGATCAAGCGGATCTGCTTGATCTGCACCTTGGATCCCTCGTCAATGTCGTATTGGAGGAATACTTCGCCCTCTTCCGCGCCGGCAAAGGTCTGGCCTTTGACCTCGGCGCGCAGATAGCCCTTCTCGCGATAGAGGTCGAGAATTTTCTGCTCGCCCCGCACCACATCCCTCGGCGCGATAACCTGACCGGTGACCAAACTCAGCGCTTCCTTGAGGTCTTTCTCCTTGAGGTTTTTCTGCCCCTTAAACTGCAAACCCTCTAAAGCCGGGTATTCTTCAACCATGATGATCAGGTTGATTCCCTCAGAGACGGGGTCGCCCCATATCTGGATATCCTCAAAGACGTTGAGTCCTTGGAGATCACGCACTGCCTGCTGCACGTTCTCTTGCGATAGCTCAACTCCAGGTTCCAAGCCCACCGTGGTCAGGATCAGCGACTTGGCCACCTTGCGCAGCTTACCCTGCACCTCAATCGAGACAACCTTTTGAGCCTCGACCGCGTTCCCCATCAACCCCACAGAGACGATAGCAAAAAGTATGGTGCGGAAATTCTTCTTCATATCAGCTCGCGGTCTCGCGTTTCTTCTTCATCCTTTCGCTCGTATCCTCTCGACGCTCCTCGTCAAAAACTAGTTCCTCACCCCTTTTGGTGACGCGGATGCGACTGCCCTCGCCAAAGCGTCCTTGGAGAATCTCCTCGGCCAACGGATCTTCGAGCATCTTCTGTATAGACCGCTCCAAATAGCGCGCACCATACGCCTGATCAAAACCCTTGTCGGCAAGCAAGGATTTCGCTCCAGGCGTAACTCGCACTTGGATATCCTGCAATGCTAACCGCGCTTTGAATTCCTCCAAGCGAATATCTATTATCGCGGCGATGTGCTCTTTGTCCAGCGCGTGGAAAATGATGATGTCGTCAACGCGATTGAGGAATTCGGGATTGAAGGTCTTTTTTAAGGCGTCGTTAATTTTGCCCTCCATCAGCGCGTACATCGATTCGGAATCGGACTTTTGGAAGCCCAATACACCCCCTGTGCCCACATCCCGACTGCCCGCGTTAGAGGTCATAATCAGCACGGTGTTGCAAAAATCTACTTTGCGGCCCGTGCTGTCGGTGAGCCGTCCCTCGTCGAGAATCTGCAACAAGATGTTGAAAACATCGGGATGGGCTTTCTCGACCTCGTCTAGCAAAACCACTGAATAGGGACGGCGGCGGACTCGCTCGGTAAGCTGCCCCCCCTCGTCAAACCCCACGTAGCCCGGAGGTGCGCCAATCAGGCGCGACACTGCGAATTTCTCCATGTATTCAGACATATCGACCGAAATCAACGCATCGGCGTCGTCGAAGAGGAATTCGGCTAGCCGCTTGGCCAACTCGGTCTTGCCCACGCCCGTCGGGCCGAGAAAGATAAACGAGCCGATGGGCCGCTTGGGATCCTGGAGGCCCGCGCGACTGCGGCGGATGGCCCTCGCAATCGCAGTAACCGCCTGTTGTTGACCGACGATGTTCTTTGTGAGCGCGTCTTCCATGGCCAGCAGGCGCTCGGTTTCGGTCTTGGCCAGCCGCGAGATCGGGATGCCGGTCATACCGGCGATAACCTCGGCGATGTCGTCTGTGGTCACTTCGACCACTTCGTCGCGGACCGCTTCCTCCCACGCTTGGCGTTTGTTTTGTAGCTGTTCATTCAACTGGAGCGCCTTGTCGCGCAGCACGGCGGCGTCCTCAAAGTCTTGGCGCTCGGACGCTTCGTTTTTTTGGCGATTGATTTCCTGTATCTCGGCCTCAATGCGGCCGATCTCTTCCGGCGGACTGAGCCGCGCCAGATGCACGCGCGAACCCGTCTCATCAATCACATCAATGGCCTTGTCGGGCAAGTAGCGATCGCTTATATAGCGATCGGACTGGCGCACCGCATAGGCAACGACATCGTCGGCAAACTCCACGTGATGGTGGCTCTCGTAGCTGGAGCGCAGCCCCTTGACGATCTCAATGGTGTCCTCGACCGAGGGTGGATCAACCATAATGCTCTGAAAACGCCGCTCAAGGGCCCCATCCTTTTCGATGTGTTTGCGGTACTCGTCGAGAGTGGTCGCCCCGATGCACTGCAACTCGCCGCGCGCCAAAGCGGGCTTGAACATATTAGAAGCATCCAACGTGCCCTCGGCACTGCCGGCCCCGACAATGGTGTGCAGCTCGTCGATGAAAATGATGACTTCGGAGTTTTGCTGCAGTTCGTTCATCACCGCCTTGATGCGCTCTTCAAACTGGCCCCGGTACTTGGTGCCAGCGACCACGCCGCCCATGTCGAGGGTGACCAAGCGCTTGTCGAGGAGGATTTGCGGCACGCGCTTTTCAATGATGCGCTGGGCCAGCCCTTCGACAATGGCTGTCTTGCCGACGCCTGGGTCGCCGATGAGGATGGGATTGTTCTTCTTACGGCGGCTGAGCACTTGCGTGACGCGCTCAATCTCCTTCTGGCGACCGATCACTGGGTCTAGCTTGCCCTCGCGCGCCAACTGAGTCAGGTCGCGGCCAAAGTGGTCGAGAAAGGGAGTCTTGCTCTTCTTGCCCTTTTCCTTGCGCCCGGTGGTCTTGCCTTCGAGCACGGCCAAAGTCTCTTCTAGGGCCGTTTTGTAATCGACGCCAAAGGCGGCCAGAATCTGCGCGGCAACCCCCTCCTTGTCCTTGAGCAGCGCCAAGAGCAAGTGTTCGACGTCGATGAACTGTGTCTTCATCTCCTTGGCCTCGTTGGCTGCCACTTCGAGAATCTGTTTAGCGCGGGGGGTATAGGGCACCTCGCCAATGGTCATAGTGCCGCCTGAGGTCGTCACGTAGTCTTCCACCGACTGCTTGACCGTCTCCAAGCTCAACCCCAAGTTCGTCAACACGGCCACGGCCTTGCCCTTGCCGTCCTTGATAATGCCCAACAGCAAATGCTCGGTGCCTATGTAATTGTGACCTAAGCGTGCCGACTCCTCGCGCGCCAGCTTCATTACCTGTTTTACGTTTTCGGTGAACATGTTGTTCATCTAGTCATCCTCCACAATCCGCCTATGGTCTATGTAAGTAAGGAATCTTGATTCTCGACAATTCGGAGAGCGCGAATTGAATATCGAGCATTGCAAACTTTGCTGGATAAAGCTCGATTTTGAACCTACCAAATGGGCAGATTGTTGTCAAGATAATCCCCTCTGTTCGGTCCAGCGCCGTCTCACTAGTTCGGCGCGGCGCACATCGCGGTCTGCCGACGAGAGATTCGCTCTGGCTTCGGCTTGCAAATGCGAGGGCTGAGTAACGATCATTAACTGGTTGATAAAGCCGAGGGGTAAGCCATCAATAAGCCCCAAGCTACATCCTAAACGTACGGCCGATAGCAAGTTCATAAAATCCTGCCCGCTCAACACCCGCGCGTGTTGCAAAATCCCATACGCCCGCCAAACCTTGTCCTCCACTTGGGCCGATGCGTCTGTCAGCAGGGTGGCCTGCGCCTCCTTTTCATGGCCCATGATCTGTTGGGTTATCTCCGAGAGCTTCTCGACGATCTCCCCTTCGGTTACGCCCAAGGTGGCTTGGTTGGATATCTGAAATAGGTTGCCGACCACATTGGTACCTTCTCCGTAAAACCCGCGCACCGCAAAAGCCATGCTAGTCAACCCGCGCATCACCCGTTCCATATCCTCGGTCAGGACCAAAGCCGGCAGATGGATGAGCACCGATATCCGCAAGCCCGTCCCTGTATTGGTCGGACAGGCCGTCAAGAAGCCCCAACGCTCCGATTCCGCCCAGTCCAACTCACTCTTAAGCGCATCGTCGAGCGCATCAACCCGCTGCCATGCCGCGTGCGTTTGCAAACCCGGGAGGATGGCCTGCAAGCGGAGATGATCCTCCTCGTTAATCATCACGCCAAGCGACTCATCTGCATTAAAGAGCACGCCGCGCTGGCCCTTGCTTTTGGCCAGAGCCGGACTAATCAGGTGGCGTTCCACCAGCAACTGGCGCTGGTTGGCCTGTAGGGCGTTCATGTGGAAAAAGGCCGCATCGCACATAGGGCGGCACTGTTGGGCGGCACTTAGGACCTGTTCAATGATTTTTTTTTGGTCTTCAAGCGTGGTCTTCGGCGCAAAAGCCCACCCTGCAAGATTGCGGGCCAAGCGGGCGCGACAACTAACGACCATGCCGTCGGCAT
>VXZF01000161.1 GCA_009845645.1 Gemmatimonadota bacterium
GGGACGAGGACGGGCAGCCGCTGATTCCGGCGCACGGCGAAGTAGATCCCGAGGAATTGGCGCTCAAGCTCGGCCCGCGTTTGGGGGCGGCTCCCGAGCGCCTCACCGAGTTGCAGCGCGTGCTCGACCGCACCTATCCGGCTGTGCCTCGCGTTACGCCTATGTCTTGCGGCGGCTGTCCGTACAACACCTTCCGCGACTTGCGTGAAAAGCCGGGGGGAGCCATCGGCTGCTCCTCCATCCGGGCGATTGAAGCCTACGATTCCGGCGTCCTCTACATCCCCACGATGGGGGCTGGTGGGTCCATTTACAGCGGCTGGGCACCCTTCAACGACAATCAGCACATCTACCAATACTTGGGCGACGGAAGCTATTTCCACAGCGGTCGAGGCGCGATTCAAAGCTGCGTCCAAGGCGAAGTGAACATTACTTTCCTGCTGCTTTTCAATGGGGCGGTCGCGCTTACCGGTGGGCAGACGCCTGGGGGACAGCGGCCAGTGTCGGATGTTGTACAGGAGCTTTTGGGGCTGGGGGTAGTGAAGGTGGGGATCGTCAGCGAGGACCCCGCGCGCTATCGCCACTTGGACGGGGAGCGGATCGAGGTTTTTGGCCTAGATCGCCATGCCGAAGCCCTTGAGCAGTTTAAGGAAATTGTCGGGACGACCGTGCTCATCCTCGACAAGGAGTGCGCTACGGAGAAGGGCCGTCGTCGCCGTCGCCAGGGTTTGACGCCCGACGAATACGTGCTCATCGACGAGGATATTTGCGAGGGCTGCGGCGACTGTTATGCCCAGTCCGAAGGCTGCGCCGCGCTCTACAGCGTGGCGACTGAGTTTGGCGACAAGACGCAGGTGCGGCAGGCCCAATGCGCCCAAGACGGGCTGTGTATCGACGGCGAGTGCCCGTCCTTTGCCGTGGTCAAGCCGGCCAAGGGCACGCGCTTGCGCCGTCGCCGACCAGAGCCTTTGGACGAGCTGCCAGAGCCGCCGGAGTGCCCGCTGGACCAGCCGTACGCGATTTTCGTCATGGGACGAGGCGGGACGGGCGTGGTGACGATTTCCCATCTCATTGCGTACGCGGCCATGATGGAGGGCAAATACGTGTATTTGTCCAACAATACCGGCTTAGCGCAAAAGGGCGGGCCGGTCGAAGCGCCGATTGTGATAAGTGCCGCCGAGCAGCCCGTATTCAATCGCCTCTTTCCTGGGGAAGTCGATCTGTACTTGGGGTTTGACTTGTTGCGGGCGGCCGAGCCAGACAACCTCAAATACGCCGCGCCCGAGCGCACCCGCGCCTTCGTCAGCACCGCTGAAATCGCCAATGCGGAGATGAATCGCAATCCGCGCACGCAGCCCTTTCCCGACGCGGCCCAACTGCGTGCCCTGATTGACCGCTGCACGAGCAAGGACAACATCTACCTCGATACCTACTGGCTGGCTGAGCGGCTGTTCTCGGATACGATTTTCGCCAACATGCTCCTGTTGGGTGCTGCGTATCAGGCCGGAGTGCTGCCCCTACAAGCGGCGTCTATCGAACAGGCCATCGTGCTCAACGCGCAAGCAGTGGAAAACAATATCCAGGCTTTTCGCTGGGGGCGCTTGGCGGTGGCCGATCCGGCGCGGGTGGAGCGGGCGTTGGGGACTCAGCAAGTGTCCGCGGGCCAAACGTTGGCCGAGGTGAAGGAGCGGCTGGCGCATGACGCGGCTGCTCGGGCGCTGCTCGACGAGGGTTTGGCTGCGTTGGCGGATTTGAATGCGGAGGGGGAGAAGGAGTTGGGGGTGCGGCTAGCCGAGTTGTGCGCGTATCAGGACGTCGCATACGCTCGGAGTTACTTGGAGTTTGTGCGCCAAGTGTGGGAAGTCGATCGGGGCTTGTCGCACGGCTTGCAGTTCACGCGGGCCGTGGTGCGGGGCCTGTACAAGCTGATGGCGTACAAGGACGAATACGAGATCGCGCGGTTGGCGACGCGCAATGACAGCGAAGAGCGGATGCGCGCCCTGTTCGACGGGGAGGTGGAAATCGTCCGGCAACTGCATCCGCCTACGATGCGGCGCTTGCTCAAGGGTAAGATCGGCTTCGGTAAGGGCATGCGTCCGGCGTTGGTGTTGCTGAGTCGGCTGAAGGGGTTGCGAGGAACCGCCTTCGACATCTTCGGGCATACGGCGGCGCGGCGCTTGGAACGCGAACTAATTGGCTGGTACTGCGGGTTGATCGAAGAGGTCTTGCCGGCACTAACCGAAGAAAGCTATGAGCTGGCCGTAGAGATCGCCGAATTGCCGGACGGTATTCGCGGATACGAGCACGTAAAAGAAGCGTCGGCTGACCAAGCCAAGCAGCAGGCGGGGCGCTTGTTGACGCAACTTCGCAACCCACCCTCTGACTAGAAATTGACCAAGACCGGTTGGCGCGTCCTCAGCGCCCGCCGCAGGCCGCTGAGCAAGGCTTGGCCATCGTCGCCTGAGTGCTCGCTCTGCTCATTTTCTTTTTCCAAAAAATCGCGTAGCCACGCTAGTTCGGCCGGGGGAGTTGCCGCGTCGGGTACGACGTGGGTCCCCTTGGCGCTGGCTAGAGCAATTCCGCTCTGCGCGGCACTGGCTGAGATTACGCCGCCCCGACCCAGCAAGGTTAGCTCGGCGAGCGCTGGCTGGGGAGCGACGACTAGCTGGATCGATGCGCCGCTGGGAGCCGTGGCGGTCAGCACTACTTGGTAAGCGCGACCGTGGCGGTTGGCGCAAAGATGTACCTGGGATGGGGTCTCGCCGAGCAGATCACTGGCAAAGGCCAGCTGACGACAGACGGCCCACCACGCCGGCAGCAATCCCGGCTCTTGGGCACCGACCACGAGGCGCAAATAGACCGGCTCGGCAAACGAAGAATTGCGCCGCTGCTGGAGTGCCTTGGTAAACAAGGGCGACCCGCGATGGATTCCGCCACTGGCGATGGGCTGGTCGGCCTTGGGCACTGGTCCGGCGCAGAGGATGTCCACACCGGATTGGAGGCAGGTGTGGACATCGTTGTGGAGGTCTGCATATGGCGAGAGGAAGGCGCAGACGCGGGGGCTGGTTGCCTGGAGCATGGCCGACAAGTCACTATAAAAAGGCAGGTCGGTGTTAGGGTTCCGACGCGCTGGATAGTACAGGCCCTTGATCGGCAGGGCATCGGCGAGTTGGCCGACGAGTGGGTTGAGGGCAGGATGGGCGCTGAGGGCGATAGTCATAGCTCTTGCTCCAGCGGCAGGTCAACGGCCGCGTTGCACTTGACGGCGCGGTAGCCAGCGAGAATAATTTCCATCAAATCCCGCGCTTGGCGCACGCCATAGCGGGTCGGGCGGTCGTCGTCGATGGCGGCGACCAAATCGTCGAGCCCGGCTGCTAGGCCCGCTGTGTCCTCGGATAGGGCGGCGGTTGGGACGGGCGGACCTCCGTGCCACTGCATGGGATCTTGGGGGTTGGGCTGATAGTCGTAGCCGGTGCTATAGTCGCGCAGATAGGCGTCTAGCGCGGGCCTTTTGGCGTCGATGGTGGCGCTCTGGCGGGTGCCGATTAGGTACGCGCGCGACGGTCCGCCTTGGGGATGGGAAGCTGTGCCAATGCGCCCGCCGCACAAGGTCGCCACGCGGCCGTCGGCATCGGTCATGGTCAAAGTGCCAAAATCGTCGCAGCCGTGAGCACCGTGTTCGGGGAAGAAGAAGGCTCCGGCGTGGCCGACGACGTGGCGGATGGGACCGAGGCATTCTTGGATTAGGCCGACGGCGTATGCACCCACTGTCAGCAACTCTCTTTTGATATCGGGGTATTTCCACCGGCCATTGGGAGCGACAAAGTCGCGGCGTTGGGTTATCGGGCGCGGCCAGCCCTTGCCGAACATCACATCGACGTGAACGCCGAGCAGGGTGCCCAAGTCGCCGCTGGCGAGGACTTGGCGGGTGTGCTGGGCGAGGGTACCGTAGGCGTATCCGGGGATGATCGCTCGGACACCGGTGCGTTCGACTGCGGCTGCGGACGCTTCGGACTCAGCGAGGGTGGCTCCGGGAAACTTGTCGATCCACAGGTGCTTGCCAGCCTCGGCGGCGCGGACGATGAGCGCGGACCGCCGTTCGATCTCACAACCGACGCTGACGATATCGACGGCCGGGTCGTCAATGGACTCGTCGAGGTCCTCTGAGTAGGGCACGCCGAGTTGGCTAGCCCATTGCTGATTGTAGGCGCGCAAGTCCGAGTCGATGTCGGGGTAGTCGGCGACGCCGATGATGCGCAGGCGGGGATGGGCCTGATACAGGGGGATGAAGTGCTGCTGGTGGCTGTGTTTGCTGAA
>VXZF01000580.1 GCA_009845645.1 Gemmatimonadota bacterium
CCAGTTGGCGCGGCCTATCCCTTCGATGCGTCCCAATTATAGCCCGTATGCTACCAAAATTCTTCTTTGCTGCCTTGCTCTTCTTGAGCACCGCCTTGAGCGCCCAGACGCCCGCGGCCGATACCACCATCGCCGGCCAAACCCTTTCCCTGCTCCCCATTGAGACACTAATCGCCCAGCTACAACGCCCGGCCAACGGCCCAGCCGTCGTCCACCGGCAAGTTGCCTTCCGCGGACGCCTGTTTGCGCCCACTTCAGGACTCGACACCCTGCGCGTCCCCCTCGACTTGGAGGAAGTGTACTTTCTCGACGAAGTATCCTTCAGCCAAGTAGCGTTCCTCGCCCCGGTGCGCTTGGAACGCGCCCACTTCGCCGGTGGTCTCTCCTTTGCCGAAGCACGCTTTACCGACGACTTTTCCGTACGTGCAAGCCATATAGCCAAGCACGCAACCTTCCAAAAGACCCGTTTCTTCGGCGACGCCGACCTAACCGCAAGCCGCTTCGCCGGAGTCGCCTCCTTCGTCGGCGCGCACTTTGCCGGCCAGCGCGCCCACTTCGCCCAGACCCAATTCGACAACGCCGCCTATTTCGAGCAAGCCGCCTTTGCCGCGCCAGCTTCCTTCACCGACGCCGCCTTCGCCGGAATCGCCTCTTTCAAAGAGACCACTTGGGCACAGCCTTTATCTTTCGCGGGAGTCCGCTTCGCCGACCGGGCACTGTTTTGGGATGCGCGCTTCGCCGAGGAGGTGTCCTTTGACAGCGGACGCGCCGACGGAGAAGTCGCCTTCGACCGAGCGCGTTTCAGCGGCGAGGCATCCTTCGCCGATTTCACCTTCGCGCGAGAAGCGCGCTTTCGCAGTGCGACCTTTGGCCAAGCCTACTTTGACGGAGCTTATTTCCGCCAAGAAGCCGACTTCAGCGAGAGCGAGGGCCGCGCCATCCGCCTCAGTGCATTCTTCAACCGCTCCCTCGACCTGAGCCGCGCCGCCTTCGCCCTGATCGACCTGCGGGCAGCCGAAGCGGATTCGACCTTCGCTGCGAACAGCCGCCTCTACTTGCACCAGCCGCGCTTCGGCCGCATCCAAGTGCGCTGGCCCCAGCTAGCAGGCCATCTCGCCACAGCCGACTCAACCCACGCCGCCCTCGACCCAACCTACGCCGCCCTGTACCACCAATTCCTAGTCCAAGGCTTGAACGGCGACGCCGCGTCCTGCCACGCCGAACGCATGGACCACCGGCGCCTCGCACGCGCTTGGAACGAGCCAGCGCGCTGGGGCCTAGAACTGTGGCGTTTGAGTGCGGATTACGGCACGGCTCCCCAGCGAATAATCGCCTTCATGCTCGCCATTATCTTCCTCTGCGGTTTGGCGTACCGCACAGCTTCCGGCTCCATGCGCTCCACCTCCGGCGCAGACCAGCCCACCCTCGCCGACTGCATCGTCTTCAGCCTCTATACCTTCATCCACATCAACTCCCGCGCCTGGGACGCGACGGGCAAGCTCAAACTCCTCGCTGTCACAGAGGCCCTGCTAGGCTGGGTCTCCTTCGGCCTGCTCATCGCCGCAGCTTTGGCCCACGTGCTGTGATCTGGCCTCTGCCACCTTATTGCTGGCGGTCCGCCACCAGCACCCCGCCCCTTGCCCAGTTCTCGCGCTCGCATTCTTCGAGCACTACCGTCGTCCCCTCTCGGGGCGCATCGCAGGTATCCACTATGGCCTGGGTCAGCGCTTCAACTAAGGCCCGCTTCTGCTCGGTGGAACGCCCAGCGAGCATCTTCACATTGATAAATGGCATCGTACATCCTCCTGTTTAGAGTGGTTAGTAGACATGTGTCTGGTCTCACAATCTGCACGCTCGCGTATCCGATTTCAAGTACCAATATGGGGTCTCGCCCTCGCTAGCACCCTCTGCGCCTGTGCCCCTAAAGACCCTCCAGCACCGCCGGTGCATTTCGCCGACGCTGGAGACGCCGCTGGCATCGACTTCGTCCACTACAACGGCTTTTCCGGCGAATACTACTACGTCGAAACCTTCGGTGCCGGAGCCGCCTTCCTCGACTACGACGGCGACGGCCGCCTCGACCTCTACCTCGCCAACGGCACCTACCTGACCGGTCATCCCCCAGACCAACCGCCGGTCAACCGACTCTACCGCAACGCAGGCGCGGGCACCTTTGCCGACGTCACCGCCCACAGCGGCAGTGCCGACCCCGGCTACGGCTTTGGCGTCACGGCCGCGGACTACGACACCGACGGCGACCCCGACCTCTTTGTCGCCAACTACGGCCCCAACGCCCTCTACCGCAACGACCAAGGCACCTTTGCCAAAACATCGGCCGGCCTAGCAGATCCGCGCTGGGGCTCCAGTGCTGGCTTCCTCGACTACGATCTCGACGGCGATCTCGACCTCTTCGTCGCCAATTACGTGCGCTACGCCCTCGACGATGAATCCGTTTGCCAACAGGGCCAAGTGCGCTCGTACTGCGAGCCCAGCGTGTACGACCCCACCGGTGATCTCCTCTACCGCAACGACGGCAACACCTTCGCCGACGTCACCGAGGCGACCGGCATCACACTCAAGGGCAAGGGACTGGGCGTCGCGCTGGCCGACTACGACCGCGACGGCGACACCGACATCTACGTGGCCAACGACGGCACCATGAACTTCCTCTACGCCAACCAGCACAGCACCTTTGCCGAAGTGGGCTTGATCGCTGGCACCCGCTACAACGAACACGGGCACGCCGACGCGGGCATGGGCGTCGATTTTGGCGACTACGACCTCGATGGTGATGCCGATCTCTTCGTCACCAACTTCGCCTTTGAAACCAACGCCCTCTACCGCAACGACGGCCAAGGCCAATTCGCCGTCGCCACTCAGCGCTTGGGGCTGGCCGACCCCTCGTACCGGCCCCTCGGCTTTGGCACCAAGTTTTTCGACTACGACAACGACGGCGACCTCGACCTCCTGTTCGCCAACGTACACGACAACCACCGGATTTAACAAAACGATTCGAGCCAGACCTATCGGCAACCCAACCAGATGTTCCGCAACGACGCTGGCCATCGCTTTGCCGACGTCTCGGCCACGATGGGACCCGATTTCCAAAGAGCCAACGCCGGTCGCGCCACCGCAGTCGCCGACTACGACGACGACGGAGATCTCGACCTCCTAGTCACCACAGTGGCGGCCCGGCCACGGCTGTTGCGCAACGACGGTGGCAATGCTCGCCACTGGCTACAAATTCTGTTAGTGGGAAAGAGTCACCCCGACGCCCTCGGCACGCGGGTAGAGGTTGTGGCCGACGGGGTGCGCCAAGTACAGGAGCGCCAATCAGGTGGCAGCTATCTGTCCAGCCACGACCCCCGCCTGCACTTCGGGTTGGGCGCAGCCACGAGCGCCCAAGTGGAAATCTACTGGCCAGACGGGACATATCAGGTTCTCGAAAAGGTCGCCGCCAATCAAGTACTCAAGGTAGCACAGCCGCGTTGAGTTTGACTTTTAGGGGATGCCACGATAGAGTACATTCAGAAACCCCGCTAGGCGTGATAAAATTTAATGCCAAGAAAGATACGCGAGCTCATCTCCGACCTAGAGCGAGCTGGCTTTGTCCTTCAAAGGAGCAAGGGAAGTCACCGAGTCTATAAACATTCAAAAGGAGTTACAGTGACTATTTCTGGCAAACGAGGCGCAGACGCCAAACCTTACCAAGAAAGAGACGTCAGATTAAGTCTCAGAAGGGTCAAATGATGAACGAAGTTCTCAATCCTCCAGCGATAATTGAAGAGGACATCTATAAGAAAATAGGACGAGAATTTCCCTACCGCATTTACTGGTCAAACGAAGACGAGTGCTTCATCGGCTATACCCAAATTGCCGGAGGGAACTGTTGTCATGGAGATACACCAGCAGAAGTTCGTCAGCAGTTAGAAGTCATCATTGAACTTTGCCTTGAGATTGAAACTTCCGGGGCAGCAATGCCTCGATCTCATTAGTATCTGACTGGGGCGTCTAGTCGGCCCCTTAATTTTGTCCATCAGCGACCTAACGCCCGCGTTTGTATCTCTTCGTAAAACTGACGCAAGCGCTCGCGCTCGGCGGGCAAGTGATCGACCGCTCGTTGGAGGACGTGTGCTGCTCGGGCTAGATCGCCCATCTGCCCGTAGAGGCGGATCATCTCCACGTAGGCCGGTAGCAGCTTGGGATTAGCCTTGAGCGCGGCCTCGTAGTAACGAAAGGCTCCCTCTAGGTCTCGCCGCATGATCCGCACGTGCGCCAAGTTCATCCACGGCTCGACTTGCCGAGGGGCCTT
>VXZF01000351.1 GCA_009845645.1 Gemmatimonadota bacterium
GATTTCGATGGCACTGCTGTTTTCGTTTTTCTATGCCCTGCCCGTGACTTGGGTGTATCGCTGGACCCGGCCCCGCAAGAAATACAACCCAGACCTTGTCCATACCCTCCTCGTCGTGCCCATTGCGATTTCCCTCGTCGTTTTTCTCGTCAAGGATAGTATCGCGCTCGCCTTCAGTCTCGCGGGCATTGTCGCCGCGGTTCAGTTTCGCACGACATTGAGGGACCCCCTAGATGCCACCTACATGTTCATCGTCATTGGCATCGGACTGTCGGCTGGTATCGGTATCGGTCAAGTGGCTATTTTGGCATCAGTGGCTTTCAATGCCGTTGTTTTGGGCATCTGGCGCATGAACTACGGGGCGAAGCCTGCTGTCCTGTCCGGGTTCAGGCTGGTGCGTCCCGCCAAGTCGTTGCCCGGTGTGGTCGGCACCGAGGAGGGTAAAGTTCCCAAACCGTATAATGCCAATCTCAGGGTACATACAGGGCAGGTCGAGGCGGCACAGCAGGCCGCTGTTGCGCTCTTGGCGACCTATGCCAAGCGGTGGCGACAGGTGCGGGTTGTGCAGCAGGAGGACGGCACTGCGATCGTCGAATTTCACGTGCGGCTGAAGAAAACCGCGAATCCGGCCGCCTTCACCAGCGAGCTTGAGAAAAGCACAGAGGGCCATACCGTCAAAGTGGAGCTGGAATTATGAGTTCCCCGAGTAACAACCTCCTGAGCGGGTTTTTGGTCTTCAGCGTTTTGATTTTTATGGCGTCGTTGCTCGTGCGGGAGGACGCGGAAATCGAACCCGTCGTGGACACCGCAGCCGACACCGCGGACAGTCTGGTATCTACATCCGCTCTAGGCACGGTGCACGAGGACACTACATCCGCTCCAAGCACGGTACACGAGGACACTACATCCGCTCCAAGCACGGTGCACGGGGACAACCTTGCCCTCGCGAGTTACGACCTCGAAAAACCAGCGCGGCGTTTCAAGCTGCCGAAGCAGTGGCGGGAGATCTCCGGCTTGGCCATGCTTGGAGAGAACCGACTCCTCGCGCACGATGACGAAAGGGGCATAGTATTCGAGATAGACTATCGCGATGGTTCGATTGTAAAGTCGTTTGCAATCAGCGATCAGCGCGATCCGGTCGCCGACGACTTCGAAGGCATCGCCGCGGCTGAAGGCCGCGTGTACCTCGTTTCGAGTTCAGGGCGGTTATACGAGTTTGTCGAAGGCGCCGATGGAGAGACTATTCTCTACAATCTATATACAACCGGAATTGGACGAGACCACGAAATAGAGGGACTCGCCTACGACCCGGACCAACGGGTACTATTGCTCATTAGCAAAAACCCCAAGGATCCTAGGCAGACAGGCCTAGTAGCGATATGTCGCTGGTCCCTCGATACCAAGCAACTCGTCGAGGATGGCCATATCCTCATACCGGCCATCGCGCTCTCGAGCCGCACCGACAGCAAGCGATTCCAACCTTCGGGCATCGAGCGGCACCCGGTATCGGGAAACTACTTTGTCGTGGCGGCCCGCCAGCGCGCCATTGCCGAGATTACCCCACAGGGACAAGTCCTCGCCGTCGCGGATCTTGCGGCTGATCGGCATCCACAGACCGAGGGCATTGCGTTCGCTTCCGACAATACACTGATCGTATCCGATGAAGGGGTGAGCAAGCGCGCGACCCTGACTTTTTACCCCGTTTCAAAGGGCCGGTAATTGCAGGTCCAGTAGGACACCGGACGGCTGACGGAATTTTTGCGACCACCCAAGCGTTACGTTGACATGAACAGAAAAAGAGCGGGGCGCTGGCGCGTTTTTGGGCTAGGGATCATTCTGCTCTTGGCGCTAGTCGTGGTCGTAGCAGGTTGCCAAGCCGGACGGCTGCGAGGGGAGAACTACGGTGCCGACGACAAGCCGTACGTCCGACGAAATGTTCCGTTGGATGCGATTGCGACCGGCGATCAGGTCGCGTATCGAGTCATCTTGGTCGGAGACACCGGGGAGCCGATGCCGGGCGATCCCACGCTGGCAGCAATCGGGCGCTGGGCAGTTCCACAGGAGCGGGCCGCGGTCGTGCTACTGGGGGACAACCTCTACCCGGACGGGCTTACAGCTGATGACCGCGCTAGGGGTGAAGCCATTTTGCGCCAGCAACTCGCAGCAACCTCGGCGCTGCGGATTTTCGTGCCGGGCAACCACGATTGGGGACCTTCACCGCAAGACTGGACGGGAGCGCACGTCGTCGCCCAGCAGGAATTCGTGCTCGCGTGGCCGGAGGGCAACGTGGACTTCCTACCCCGCGATGGATGCGCCGGCCCAGCCGTGCGCGAGTTGCTCAAGCCTGGGGACGGGCTGGAGCAGGGGATCGCGGTCGTCGCCATTGACTGGATGCCTTGGTTCTCACCGGTCGCCGACACTAGCCAGTGCCCGGACGGGGATTTCGGGACGCGGATTGACGCGGCCTTCTCGGCTCTAAAGAGGCATTTCGTGATCGTGGTGAGCCACTTTCCGCTGCGCTCGGGCGGCACCCGCGCCGGCTTCAGCCGCGGGTTCATCATCGACCTCTTCATGGACTTCTATTACCTGCTGCGACCGCGACCGCCCCTCAATATGTACAATCCGCAATACATGGTCCTCGCAAAGCAGGTGCAGGACGCCTTAGCAAGACACCGGCCCCTCGTCTATGCCGCGGGACACGATCACAGCCTACAGATCTTCGAATCGGACGAGGTCGCTCAGATGCACATCGTCAGCGGAGCGGGTTCCGCAGGCAAAATAACGACCGCGACCTCGGTGGCCGGGACGATCTTCGCCCACGCCGTCCCGGGATTCGCAGTACTCGATTTCGCAATCCACGACGGAATTGACACCCCAGTCGTACGCATCGTGGAAACTGGACAGGAAGTGCCCGTGTTTCAGATGCGCATTCCGTAGCGCGATTTCGCGTGACCAGACAATCCGCACCGGGTCTCTAAAACATGAAGCCGCCGCGCAGGTACAGGCCGGTCAGGTCTTCGCCCTCCATCACCGCCGCGCTCAGCGTCGCCCGGAGCTTGAGAAACGAGATCCAAAGCCCGACGCCGGTGCCAATGTGCCAGCCATCGGCCTCCTCTGGGTCAGCGTCGAAGAATACCCGCCCCGCATCCACGGCAGCGAATGCACCAAGTTCACCCGGAGACGGGAACCGGAGTCGAGTCAACCGCACCCGGAACTCGCCGTTCCCGTAGAGGGCGGACTCGCCAGCGAAGCGGTCCTCGCGGAAGCCCCGCAGGTTGTCGGGGCCGCCGACTGTGGCGGCTTCGTAAAACGGAAAGGCGCCGCGGACGGTTTTGCCGCCCACGCGCAGGGCGAGAGTGGGCAGAGTGGGAACGCTAGCTGACAGGTACGCAGATGCGTCGCCGGCAACGTGGCCGAAAGTCGATTCGACGTCCCACAGCTTTGGGTAGAGTTCGCCGCTGAGCCTGAACCGCACTCCCCGTCGAGTATGGCCCACATTGTCGCGGGTGTCGTAAACGAGTTCCCCGCCGACGCCGATCTGCCCGAAGGCCTCCGTCCCGTACAGCGGCGTCTCATAGGTGGCGATGAACTTCCCTTCGTGCAAAGGAGTGTCGGTAAACTTGACGAGCGGCCCGCCAATCACAGTCAACGTCCCCGGCGACTCACCAGAGACCCAAGAGAGCGCGGGCGCAAAGAGCAACTGCGCCTGCTCCACCTCGTAGAACGACTCGGCGCGCGGGACCGCAACGTCGTTTCCGAAGCCGTTGAAGCGAATCACATTGGTGCCGGAGTACTCCATCTGCAACAGACCATCTAGGCCCTGCAGAAGGTGCCGGAACTTCCCAGAATAGGCAACCAAGGGCTTGACACCAGCGCTGGCAGCGACTCCGAGGTCGAGCGCGTGTTGCGACGCATAGGGGGCCTTCCGATAGCCATGGTATATCCGGGTATAGAACAGCCCGGCGTAGGCACCGAGGTCCGGGCTGTAGCTGACGACCGGTAGCGCAATCGTCTCCATGCCCCAGTCGATGATGTACCTGTCCGTAACCGCACCCGTGGGAGCCGGCCGCTTGTACGGCTGCTCGTCGATCGGGGTCTTATGCGCGTCGAAGCGGTTCTCACCGCGAGCGTCGTAAAAACGCGTCATCCGCTGTCCAGCCCGCGACCGGTTCGCGTAGACGTCTGCACCACCGCCACCATCTACTCGAATCCTGATCTTGGCCCTCTCTCCTAGGACGGCGATTTGATCGTCTCCTCCGTGCAGGTAGATCCTGACTTCCTTCGTCTCGTGGGGATACAGCGTGCGGCGGA
>VXZF01000448.1 GCA_009845645.1 Gemmatimonadota bacterium
ACCGAAAACTGGCAAACTTGGAGCCCTCCGTACGATCTGGCCCTCGGCCGCGGCGATCTCGCCGGCAACAAGCCGCGGCAATTCGTCCAATTTGCCGTCCAGTTCTCCTCTACCGCGGAAGCGGGCGGGTGGCTGCATTACCTGCAATTTGAAGTATCCAATCCGCCGGTGGCATCCCAAGCCCTAGCCGAGATCGTCCCGGTGGAGGTGCCAGCGGGCGCAGTAACGCAGTTTACCTACAAGATCCTGCCGCGATTAACCGGCACTGATCTGGGTTTTGACAGCATTGAGATCAAAACGCCAGCTCGGGTCGCCAGCATTGATCAGGTCCGCCTGGAAGGCTTGCCAGTGGATTTCACCGAGATCCGAGTGGAAGAAAATGAATTTGAGTTGCGAATTCCCCGCATGGACCTACAGCGCACCAACGAATTGCTGGAAGTGGATTTCCAAGCCCAAGTCTTCCAGTTTGGCACGGTATTCGCGGCGCGGATTTTCGATAGCGAGCAACCCCACGAGGTGCATCAGGAGGTCACGGCAGGGGATGCCGATCAATTGGTCGATAGCAACACTTTGCGTGTCAGTCTAATAAATATCGACAAAAAGGCGGTCAATGACCTGCGCTTGACCTCGCGGTCATTCACTCCAAATGGAGACGGTGTCAACGATCAGCTAAAAATTCAGTACGAATTGCTCAATCTGGGTGCTGTACCGGTAGCTATTGATCTATACGACCTTTCGGGGCGGCGCATCAGCGAGCTATACCACGGCACCGCGACCAGTGGCCGTTTTGCAGTAACTTGGGACGGCCGCGACGCCCAAGCCAAATTGGTGCCGCCGGGCCTCTATATCCTGCGCCTAGAAGTAGAAAGCGATGGGGGGATAAAATCGGAGCAACGAGTAGTTTCGCTGGTTTATTGATCTGAACACTTAGCGAGTGATACGAGATATGGAACGGATTTTGCGGTACATACGTTGGGCGGCTTGGTCGGTGATTTGCTGTACGGCAGCGTACGGTCAGGGGGCGGGTCACCAAGTGACGTCCGACCAAGTAGTGGTCAACAGCGCAGCGCACTGGCGCAATTGGACTTTTCCCAAAGGGGTAGTGAAAATTTCGTCCAGTGGTGCCTTGACGCCGCACCAGTTGCACCGCGACATCAACGCGGTACGGGACATTGCCGCTTATCTGCAAGCTCGCCCGCCCGACGGAATAAAAAAGGCTCCCGAAGAAATCTCCGTCCTAGATGGCATCCAAGCTGGAACCGCTGGCAATCAGGCGGACGTGGTCAACCTTTTCGACGGCGACCTGGAAACGTACTGGCAGCCCGACTCGCCCACAGGTGAAGACGAGCTGGCCAACCAGTGGTGGTTTACCGTCGATCTGGGGCGGCTAGTGATCGCCAAGAGCATCGTGCTGAAATTCGTCGACGAGACATTGGGCGATCCCTTCCTGCAGTTCGACGTGCTGGTATCCCAGGGCAACAAGCCCACGGGTAGTCGTGGGCCCTCTCTCGAATACACCACCATGTGGCGGACCCTCAAGCCCAACAAGGAACAGAGGCTCTTTGAGATCGACATGAGATTAGAGCGCGAGTTCGAGGGGGTCGGCATTCGCTTCGTGCAGGTGGTGGTAACTGGCAGCAATTTCGGTCGAGGTCGAGAAATTACTCAGGCCGAATACGATCAACTCGCGGCCGACGAGCGGGGCGAGGTCGATTACTTTAAGCTCCATGCGAATGGGCGCGAGACCCTAGTGCCCCAAGAGGTACACCGCCAACTTGATTCCGGCCAACAAGGCTCGGTGCGCTATTACCGGATCGAGCGTCCACGGCTGGCCGAGTTGGAAGTGTGGGCAGAAGGCGACGAGATCCTCACCGGCGCGTTGGACAGGGGCGGTTTTGGCACGGCTTCCCAGACGGCATCGATCAATAGCTTGATTGACGGGCAGATCGAAAGCAAAGTGCAGTTCATCTACACCTACGGCAGGGGATCGCTCAAATCGCCCGAAGGGCAGGTCCTTTTCGATTTGGGTGCCTTTTACTGGATTGACGCCTTCAGGATGGCCTATGGCGGGTCTAGGTTTTCCAATTACCGGCTGGATTTTTCGGACGGCACACTGGCCGCCGACGGCAGCATCAAGTGGAATACCGCTGTCGATCGCGAGCAGCGCGGCGGCGGTGGGATTTCGGCTTTAGGCTTCGGCTTTTACGAAGGCAACAATTTCGCGCGGCTCAAAGCCCGTTTCTTTCGCTTCGTCTGGAAGCAATTCGAAAGCACCAGTTCTACGGGCAAAGGCGGAGCCACTGGGCAGCCAGCAGAGCTACAGCTATACGGGCGAGGTTTCCTGCCCGAAGTAACGCTGACCTCCGATCTGATCCGTTTGGGAGGCAGCCGCAACCTGCTCTCCGTCGAGTGGGATGCCGACACGCCACCCGGCACGAGCGTGCTGATCCAGACCCGTACTGGCAACGAGTTGAGTGAAACCCTGCATTACTTCAAAAAAGACGGCACGGAAGTATCCAAGGAAGACTACGACAAGCTGCTATCCATTTTCCGCGGCGAAATCGTCGCCGAAGAAACCGCCGGTTCCGACTGGGAGCCGTGGAGCCAGCCGTACGAAGATCCGACCGGTTCGCCAGTAACTTCGCCCAGTCCGCGCGAGTTTCTGACTTTGCGGGCGACCTTGCTGTCGGACGATCCACAGGTCAATCCGACCTTGCGCTCAATTTGGCTCAACTTTACCAATCCCGTCGCGCAGGGCCTCACCGGTGAGATCTCGCCGTTTCAGGTGGACCAACTGGGTCGGGAACAGATGTTTTCGTTCTACGTGCGTCCAGACTTCGGGAACCGGGATTCGGGCTTCGACCAGTTGTTACTGGTGGCACCGTCCGATATGCCCCTGCGCTTCGTGGGACTATATGCTGGTACCGAGGACGCCTTTGATCCCAGCGCCGACTTGTCCAGTCTGGCCATGGCCGACGTGGAGGTGGTGCAAACGCGCACGGACAGCCTGCAACTGGCCTTTCCATCGGTAGGACCAAGCTCAGGCGTAGAAGTGCTACGGCTCGATTTCGCCACGGCGTTGTTTTCAACGGGCGCGGTGATGCGGGCGCTGTTAAAAAATAGTGACGCGGGCGAGGGCAACTGGCAACGCGTCGATGCTGGCAACGCGCTGGCCAACATCGAGGGCAACACTACGACGCTGGTCGGTGCGGTGCAGAGTACCTCGCTGCTGACAGAGGTAGAAGTGATCCCGCGCGTCTGCACGCCCAACGGCGACGGCGTCAATGACCAAGCTCAATTTGCCTTCAAGGTAGTGCGGGTGGGCGACGATAGCCCAGCGGAAGTAGAAGTTTTCGATCTGGCGGGCCGTCGAGTGCGCCGGTTAGTGGAGCAGCGGGATTTGAGCACTGGTTCCTACGCCATCGGCTGGGACGGCAGGGACGACGCGGGAGCCTTGGTGCCACCCGGAGTGTATTACGCTCGCTTGCGGATCGACACCGACACCGAGGGTGCTGGCATCGATGGCGAGCAGGTCCTGAAAACTATTGCCGTCGCGTACTGAGGGGATCGATCCAAAATGGACGAGGAACAGCGCTTCGCTTTTGACACGTGGGGTTTTCTCACGGTGGAGGATGCGATTACCCCCGAGCAGGTTGCGGACCTCAAGACCACCGTCGATGCAAAAGGCCCGGAACTCCACTCGCAGCACACGGACCGCGGTGGCTTCTGGTCGCAGGCTTTCGTCGATTTACTGGACGTCCCGGTAATTTCGGAAATCCTAGCAGAGATCTACGGCGGTCAACGTCTCGTAGAGCTCCCGCCCTTCCGCATCGACCATATCAACGTCCACACGCACGGCACCTTCAACAAAAATCTCGCCGGGGGCATCATCCACGGCGGCAACGGCCGCTTGCTAGATCCCAATCGGCCGCATGAGCTAGTCACGCATTACTTCGAGCGCGACCCCGCAAGCGGGACGTTCTCCAACGGTCTGGTCACCGTGGCGTACGAACTGGAGGATACTGTTTGCAACGGGGGTGGATTCGGCTGTTTGGCGGGATCGCACAAGGGACATTATCCCGTCCCGGAAGCGTGGGTTGATTTGTCCAAAGGAGTGCATCCCATGGTCACGCGCGTGCCGGCCCGCGCTGGCACGGCCATTATCTTCACCGAGGCCCTTTTTCACGTCACCCTGCCGTGGACGGCACCGAGCACGCGAACCACGCTCTTTTACAAATACATGGAACGCGGGGAAACCTATTCCGGCCCGGATAATTTTTTCAGCCCAACGGACGCCGACCAATGGGAAGG
>VXZF01000394.1 GCA_009845645.1 Gemmatimonadota bacterium
AGCGAGCACCCCCTCGGGCGCAGGCTTCGACGATGTGGATGGTGGTTTCTGGGTCTTCGTTGTAAAAAACCGGGACGATCCCGGTGTCGTAGATGGCGTTGAGGACGGCCATCCGATCGTACTGGGCCATTGTGTACTCCTTAAAGCGAATTATCGAGAAGAATGAGCAAAGGGCACGTGCTGCTCGGGAAAGTTGCCATAGCGGTCCTCGCCGCGCACCAAGACGGTCGGATACTTGTTGCCCAGCGAGTTGAGCTCGGGCTGCGCGACGTGCGGGGCCACGTAGCGCAGCGTCAGTCCGCAGCGGCGGCGATTGGAGGTATTGGGGTTGCTGGCGTGGAATACCTGGCCGTCGTGAATGGATATCTGGCCCGGCGCGAGTACCAAATCGACGGCGTGGCTATCATCGACTAGCTCGTCGGGGATCTCCTGATTAATGCTGAGCAAGTTGCCGGCTCTGGTCGCCTCGCCATGGGTGGCAATGCCGTTTTTATGCGAGCCGGGGATGACCCGCATACAGCCGTTTCCCACGTCGCTGGCATCCACGGCCACCCAAGCGGTGTGGGCCTCGGGCGGCTCTAAGCCCCAATAGGTGACGTCTTGATGCCAGGCCACAAAGTGCTTGGCCTCTGGGTCGGGATATTTGCAGAAAAAGTGCGTTGAAAGCAGCATAATGTCCTCGCTCATGACTTCCTGCATGGCGTCGAGGATGCGCGGGTCCGTGGCCATCTGCCAGATGAATTCTTCGTCTAAGTGGCGGGCTTGCAGGCCGATCTGGCACTTTTCGCGGCCCTCGCGGGCTTCCAATTCGTCGAAGCAGGCGCGGAAGTGATCGATCTCGCTGGCGCTGAACAGGTCGATGCCCGTGAGAAAGCCCTGCTCGGCATACGTCTGGGCGGCGTCTTGGGTCATGGTGGCTCCGTTTTTGTAGGGCTGCGGCTTCGTGTATATATTGCACAAATCCCCCGCGCGAAACAAGGCTCGCTTCGCCGCGTCAATACATGGAGGAAGGCCGCAATGGGTAGTGTGCAAATCAACGAGGACCTGCTATCGGACAGCGCCTATTTTGCCGCAGAAAGTCGGCGCGTAGCGCTAGTAGAAATGTTCGAATTCCGCGACCGGCGGGTCGTATTCGGGACGGGTGCCCTGTCGCAGCTAGCCGACGAGTGCGGCCGCCTCGGCGCGGGCCGAGTGCTGCTAATCCACGATCCGGGCATTGCCCCACTCGTCGATTTAGTCTGCCAAGCCCTCGACGGCTTAGACGTGGTGGGCGCGTACAGCGAGATCGCGCCCAACCCCTCGGTGCAAAGCGTCGATGCCTGCGCGCGCGTACTGGCAGCCGCGGATTTCGACGTGGCCGTCGCCTTGGGCGGGGGCAGCACCATGGACACGGCCAAAGCCGCGCTCTGTACCGCTGCGAATGGCGGCTCTGTGGCCGATTACTTTGGCTTTGACCTGTACGAAAAACCACCGCTGGCCCCACTCGTCGGCATCCCGACCACCGCGGGCACGGGCAGCGAGGTCAGCCGGGTGGCCGTAATCGCCGACGCAACCGGCAAGAAGGCCGTGTACAGCAGCTATTTACAGCCCAAGGCCGCGCTAGTGGACCCGCGTTTGCACCAAGACCTGCCGCCGGTATTGACCGCGATCACCGGCTTGGATGCCCTCGGGCACGCCCTCGAATGCACGGCTTCCACCAAGAGCAATGCCACCGGCGACGCCGTGGCGCGAGCGGCACTGACCGCGGGGTGTCCGGCGTACGTGCAGGCCGTAGTCCACGGCGACCCCAACGCGCGCTATCAAATGGCGCGCTGTGCCCTGCTAGCCGGACTGCTGTTGAGTCCTATCAATACTGGGGCCGGCCATGCACTCGGCTACGGGATCGAGAAGGTCTCCTTTGAGCGCGGCGCACCCGTGCCGCACGGCGCGGCCGTGGCCCTCGTCTTGCCTGGGGTAATGCGGCACAACGCCCCGGCTGTGGCCGACAAATACTACTTTGCCGCGGGAGCCGCCGGCCTAGCGCTGGGCGGCAAGAGCCGCGAGGAAGGGGTCGAACTGGCCGCGGAGTGGATCGACGGACTGCGGCGACAGCACACTCCCTACGGCTCGCTGAGCGAGGCTGGGATAAGCGCCGCCGACATTCCGCAGATGGTCGAAAGCGCCCTGAGCGTCCAGCGCCTGCTCGAACCCAATCCGGTCGCAGTGGAAGCTGACGACGCGGCCCGCATCTATCAAAACGCACTGAACTAAAGCGAAAGGAAACGCGATGGCGTTTGATTCTCAGCTTCAGCGGCAAATTATGGGCCGCTTTGCCACCGGCGTCACCGTGGTGACCACCTCCTGCGACGGCCAACTTTGGGGTATGACGGCCAACGCGGTCATGTCGCTGTCGCTGTCGCCGCCGCTGGTGGTGGTCTCGGTTGACAAAAGCGCGTCCATGCATGGCCTATTGCAAAAAGCCGAGGGCTTTGCCATCAACATCCTCAAGCGAGAGCAGGAGGACCTCTCCGTGCGCTTTGCCCAGCGCGGCCCCAAGGACTTTGCGGACCTGGCGACCAAAGTGGCCCAGACCGGCGCGCCGATTTTGGCCGACGCCTTGGCCTATGTGGACTGCAAGCTAGTGGACATCGCCGCCGCGGGCGACCATGACATGTTCATTGGCGAATGTCTGACCGGCGAGGTGGGTAGCGGCGCACCGCTGATCTTTTTCGGCGGGCAATACGCCGAGTTGGCCGATTAGACTGACCCAAGAGAAAGGAATGCTGCGATGAGCAAAAAAATCGTCAAAAGCGAAGCCGAGTGGCGGCAGGAACTCACTGAAGAGCAGTACCACGTAACGCGCCAGAAGGGCACCGAGCGCGCTTTTACCGGTGAACTCTGCGACAACAAAGAGTCGGGCGTCTATCGCTGCGTCTGCTGCGGCAGCGAGCTGTTCAGTTCGGAGACCAAGTACGATTCGCGGTCTGGTTGGCCCAGTTTCTGGCAGCCCCTCGCCGCGGACAAGGTCGCCGAGGAGCGCGACATCAGCCACGGCATGGTGCGCACCGAAGTGCTGTGTAGCCAGTGCGACGCCCATCTCGGCCACGTCTTCCCCGACGGCCCCCAGCCGACCGGCCTGCGCTACTGCATGAACTCAGCGGCGCTCAAATTCGAGCGCGGGCAGGAGTAATTTCAACGCTCCAGTACGATCCCCTCGCGCTCAATCCTGCTGAACATCGCCCGGTACTCCTCCGTCCCGTCGTCGTCCCAATACTCGGTCTCAATGGGCGCGGCGTAGCTCATGGGCATTAGGCGGTTGCGGTCGGGCCGCACCATGAAAATCGAGTTGGCCGGATCGGCGATGTTGTACATGCGGGTGCCGTTTTTGAAGCGCGATTTGATGATCCACTTGTCTTGTGCAGGCAGCTCCAGCGCTTTCAGCCGCTCCAGTTCTTCCCGGTCTAAGGTCAACCCCAGCCCCGGTTTTTCCGGCACCTGCACAAAGCCGTTGACCGGGTCCAGCCGCTCTTCTACCACGTCGCTCTGCCAAACCTCGTAATCGTTGTGGCAGTGGAAGGTAGCCGTGGGCGCGGCGGCCATCATGTGCACGACCATGGCGCGGGTGATGGCACCGCCGACGTTTTGCAACATAAAGGGCTTGCCCGCCGCGGCAAACAAGCCAGCGCGGCGCATGGCGTCGCCGATTTTTGCGTGCCCGAGCATGTAGATATCGGCTGGCTCCATCAGCACCTCGTAAGTGGCCCCCAGCGGGAAGTGATGCAAGACGATGGGCCGCTTGGCCCGCTTGCGCAGATCGATGTAGCCCTCGATGTCTCCGGGCGGCAACGGATCCTCAAAGCAACCGGCAATCGGATACTCGGCTAGTTTTTCCACCAGCTCGGGCATGTGGTCGTCCGTGCCATGCATGGTGAAGTCGTAGTGGATTTTGAAGCCGGGCGGCGCGACCGCCTGCATGGCCTCGGTCTGGTCAAAGACGTTTTCAAAGGGCGAGAGGTGGTACTTCAGCCACGTGTAACCCTCTGCCGCATAGCGGGTCACAGTCTCAGCCATGTGTTCGGGATGGGTCGATACGGTCCAAGCACCCACGGGCACGAACGACCGATACTTCTGGCCGAACAGCTTATACACGGGGACGCCAGCGGCCTGCCCCATTAGGTCGTACATGGCCGTGCCCAACCCCAGCGAAGTCTCGTCGCCGATCCAGTCAAAGGGATTGCTGCCGATGTACTGGTCGATGGTCTCCTGCGGCTCGGGGCTCCCGCTCTCGCCGAGGCCAATCCGGCCGTCGTCGGTGTGGGCGATGTAGATC
>VXZF01000728.1 GCA_009845645.1 Gemmatimonadota bacterium
CACCCAAGGCCCGTGGGACATGGCCGGGCGGCGCCAGACCGAGGTTAATGGCGCGCACGCGCAGCACTTCGTGCTCTGGGCGTGGCCGAATCCGCACCCGGACAAGGGCTTGGAAAAAATCGTCATCGAGGCTGCGGGGCCGGCCTTTGTCATCGGCGGGATCACTCTGAGCGACTTGGACGAAGAGCCGATCTGCCGCGAGGGCACGCGCGAGGTCATCATCACCCTGCCGCGAGAGGAGGACGCGCGCGAGTCCGCTGCTCTTGAAGTAGAGGTTGATCGAGGCGTTGCGACCTATCCCTATCCATTGCCGGAGGATACGGCCGAGGATTTTCTCGACGGGCGCAAAGGCTGGGGCGAAGCCCAAAACGAGGGCAGTAGCCCTTCATACGTGGAGATTGCCGCCAATCCTTCGGCCATCGTGCAGGTCAAGCGAGACGGGGAAGTTTTGGGCGAGGCCCGCTGGAGCGAGGTGCGGGAGCAAGGCTGTGTGGAGGCTTCGCCGCGAGTGCAGCTAGAAGTGGTGGAGCGCGGGCGCAACTGGGTGCATACCAAGGTCATTGACGACGCCACTGGGAAACCCGTACCCTGCCGCGTCCACTTCCGCTCGCCAGAAGGTATCCCCTACGCTCCGCACGGCCACCACGCCCACGTCAACTCCAATATGGGGACTTGGCATTTCGACGTGGGCGGCGATGTGCGCTTGGGGCAGATCACGTATGCGTACATCGACGGGACCTGCCAAGGCTGGCTGCCGCGCGGCGAGGTGATCGTGGATGTGGCGCGTGGCTACGAATACGAGCCGCTGCGCACCAAAGTGGAGATCGAACCCGGCCAGCGCACCTTGGAGCTGCGGCTGAAGCGCTGGCGGCAGATGAACGAGGAAGGCTGGTACAGCGGCGACTCACACGTACATTTCCTGTCGGCGCAGGGCAGCCTCACCGAAGCGCAGGGTGAAGATTTGAACGTGGTCAACCTGCTGCAATCGCAATGGGGTGGGCTGTTTACCAATACGGAGGAATTTACCGGTGGCGAGATGGCCACGGACAATGGCGATTACATTGTCTATGTATCCCAAGAGAACCGGCAGCACTTTTTGGGGCATTTGATCCTCATGGGGCTGAAGGAGCCGGTGATGCCGTGGTGCTCGGACGGCCCGGGCGAGGCTGAACTGGGCGGGACGCTTGAAGTGCCCATGGCTGAGTGGGCCGACCGCTGCCGGGAGCAGGGCGGTAGCGTGGTGATTCCGCATTTGCCCAGCCCTAACGGCGAGCCAGCCTCCCTGATTGCCACCGGGCGCGCCGACGCAGTGGAGATGCTTCGGCACGGGACGTACATGCACGGCGAGTACTACCGCTACCTCAATTGCGGCTACAAGCTGCCGCTGGTCGGAGGCACCGACAAAATGAGCAGCGACGTGCCGGTGGGGATCTATCGCACCTATGTGCAGATTCCCAAGGACGAGCCATTTACCTATGACAACTGGTGCAAGTACATGGCCGCGGGCCGCACCTTCCACAGCGGCGGTCCGCTGATCCACTTCAGCGTCGATGGCCACGAGGTAGGGGACACGGTGCAGCTACCGGGCAATGGCGGCACGGTGGAGGTGCTCGCCGAGGCCGAGTCGGTGGTGCCGATCCACACGCTGGAAGTGGTGCAGGAGGGACGGGTGGTGGCCTCTGCGGAAGAGACTAAGGGAACGCGCAAGTTGAGCCTGAAGGCCGAGGTAAAAGTGGAAGGCCACTCGTGGCTGGCGGCGCGGTGCAGCGGGCCGGGCTACGAGCAGAGCGTGCCGCACTTTGACGGATGGGGGCGAGGGATTATGGCGCACACCTCGCCGGTGTATCTGGCCTGCGGCGGCGAGTGGTGGATGTTCAATCAAGAGACGGCGCAGTACATGCTGACCTTGGTGGATGGCTCGCTGCACTACATCCGCCACAACAGCCGTCTGCATTTGCGCGGCGACATTACGCACCACCACGGCGAGGAGGATCACCTCGCCTATCTGGAGCGGCCCTTCCTCCAGGCCCAGGAGGCGATTCATCGCCGGATACACCAGTTGGGGGTGCCGCACTGAGGCCGTCTTGTTTAGGGATTCTGGCGGGGATATATTGAGCGGCCATTCACTGTAGAAAGGAAGCTGCGATGAGCGATCTGTTTGTACCGTTGGATTTGAGCGCAACTTATAACGCTGGTACTGGCAATGTTGAGTCCGGAGACGGCAAACTCTGGCCAGCGCCCGACGACGCGCCCGACAATACGCCGCTCGTGGGGCTGCCTTGGGGCGAGCACCAGTTTTGGGGCGTGACCTTTAGCTTGGCAGCCGCAGGTGCGGACCGGGCCGTGGTGCTGGTGGCGCAAGAGGCTGGAGATGGGGTGAGTGAGTCAGCGGAGATCCCGGTAAACGACAAAGCGCGGCGCATCCTCTACGCCCACACTTGTGCCCCAGTGCCGGGAGAATGGGCCACGGTCGAAGGCACTGGCGAGGAGATTGGGACCTATCGCGTCCTCTATGCCGATGGTAGCTCGGTCGAACAGCCGCTGCGTCGCCGCTTTGAAATCCACGACGTGCAGGTGCCTTGGGGGCACCATCCCTTTCTCTGTCGCAATTGTCGCCACTACTACTCGGTGCCGCTGAACAGCCGCGAGTACAGCTATGGCATGGTGCAGACTGGGGCCTTTACGCGCGAGGGCGGAGACCTCCAGGGTTGGTGGCTCTACGACTGGGAAAATCCCGCGCCCGACAAGGAGATTGCGGCGATCGCGGTGTCGGCGGCTGGGCCTACGGCGCTAGCTTTGGCCGGCATTACGCTCTGCCACGAGGAGCGCGACCCCTTTGCTTGGCCGGCGCGGCAGGAAGTGGTGCTGCGGGTCGAGGCCGAAGAAGCGCCCGAGGTGGCGATGGAGCGCGGCGAAATCGTGCGCCAGGATCAGCTTTGGGTACCGAGTGCGGATTTCCTCACTTCCGAGGAGGCGGGTTGGGGCCGGGGTGGACAGGAGACGGTCGCCGGTGGCTATTTGGAAATTCACGGATCAACCGAAGGGGAACTCGCCATAACGGCAGGTGACGACGTCGAAGAGCGCATTTGCTGGGGCGATGTGCTAAAAGAAAAGAAGGTCGCCCAAGGCAAGGTACAAATCGAGGTCGTCGCACCGGCCGGCAAGCAGTGGGTCCACGTGCGGGTCGAGGACGCGGATACCGGCCAACCCGTGGGAACCCGTGTCCACTTCCGCTCCGAGCACGGAGCCTATCTAGCGCCGCACGGCCATCAAGCCGACGTCAATGTGGCGTGGTTTGAGGATATGGGCGGCGACTGCAAGACCGGGGGCGTGCCCTACGCGTACATCGACGGCACCTGCCAGATCGACTTGCCCATCGGCCCGGTGTACGCCGAAGTGGTGCGCGGTTTTGAATACCAGCCGCTGCGCGAGCAAGTTGAGATCAAGCCCGGACAGAACGCGCTGACCCTCAAGATCAAACGCGCCTTTGACATGAAGCAGCGCGGCTACTATTCGGGGGATACCCATGTGCATTTTCTCTCCTCTCAGTCGTCGCACCTAGAGGCTGAAGGCGAAGACCTCAATGTGGTGCATTTGTTGGCCAGCCAGTGGGGTCGGCTGTTTACTTCGTGGGAGGAGTTTACCGGCGGCTTAGCACCGACTAGCAGCGACGATCACTTGGTTTGGGTAAGCCAGGAGAATCGGCAGCACGTGCTCGGGCACATCAGTTTGCTCGGCCTCAAGGAACTGGTCGCGCCGATGTGTACCGGTGGGGCCAATGAGGATTGGGTCGGCGGCTCGGTGGATGCGCTGATGGCCGATTGGGCTGAGGAGTGCAAAAAACAGGGTGGGCTGGTCATTATGCCGCACATGCCGCTGCCCGACTTTGAGAACGCGGCCAACATCGTTTTGGGCCACGCCGACGCCGGCGAGATGTGCTGGATTTGGGAGGGCGAGCAGATCAGTTCGGCTGAGCTGGGCTACTACCGCTGGCTCAACGTGGGTCAGAAGCTGCCGATTGTCGGCGGCACCGACAAGATGTCCAACAGCCGCATTTTGGGCGGCTCGCGCACGTACGTCAAGTTGCGCGATGGCGAGGAGTTTACCTTTGACAATTGGTGCCAAGCCGTGCGCCGCGGCCAGACGTTTGCCAGCACCGGCGCGATGATCGATCTGAAGGTCGAGGGGCGGGAGATGGGCGAGGAAATCCACCTGCCCGGCAACGGCGGCACGGTCGAGGTGGTGGCGACCGCGGAAAGCGTCTGGCCGCTTACCGGGCTGGAGCTTATTTGCAATGGCGAGTC
>VXZF01000689.1:0-3145 GCA_009845645.1 Gemmatimonadota bacterium
TTAGCGAAGAACAGGTCGAGGAAGTCGCGCAGGTGATCGCGGATGTGGTTGGAGAAATGGAGCGGGAATTGGGATATTGAACCAGAGAAAAACCGCTCAACTACATCGCCTTTAGAGGAGGATTCTCATGAAACTCGGCACCTTTATGATGCCCTTGCATCCCCCGGAAAAAGACCGCACTGAATGCTTTGCCGAGGACGTCGAGTTCGTCGTCCGCGCCGATCAGCTCGGCTTCACCGAGGCCTGGGTCGGCCAGCACCACACTGTCGCTTGGGAGCCGATTCCGTCCAACGACCTCTTTATCGCCCACGTCTTACCACTGACGCAAAACATCCGTTTGGGCACGGGCGTCTCCATCATGCCGCAGCACCATCCGGTCAACGTCGCGGTGCGGCTGGCCTTTCTCGACCACCTGTCCAAGGGCCGCTTCAACTGCGGTTTCGGCCAAGGCGGCGTCGCCACCGACTGGGGCCTTTTCGACCTGCCTGATCCCAAGACACAAGGGCTGATGACCGTCGAGAGCATCGACATGGTCCTCAAGCTCTGGCAGGCAGACGCCCCGTTTGACTTTGCGGGGGATTTCTACCGTATCAAAATTGAGGAGGCGAACTCCGAACTCGGCATCGGCGAACTACTCAAGCCCTATCAGCAGCCGCACCCGCCCATTGGCATGAGCGTGATAAGAAGCGACTCCATGGCTGCAACCATGGCCGGCCAGCGGGGCTATCTGCCCATCAGCACCAATCTCGTCGCTCCTTCGATCTTGACCCAGCACTGGCAGACCTACAGCGCCGGGGCCACTGATGCTGGTCTGCCCGCGCCCGAGCGCACCCGCTGGCGCATCTCGCGCAGCATCCTCGTCGCCGATGACGAAGCGCGCGCTTGGGATTACGCCCTCGACGAAAAGAGCGCTTTCTGCCGCTCCTATGAATATCTGATTGCCGTACTCAGCGGTGCCGAAATGCTCCACATTACGAAGCACGATCCGGACGTTCCCGACGAGGAGGTCACGCCCGAGTATCTGAGCAGGAATCTGTGCATAATAGGCGACGTGCCGTCGTGCGTAGATCAGCTACAGGGCTTGTGGGAGACGACCGGGGGCTTTGACACGCTGCTGATGATCGCCCACGACTGGGACGACCGGCCGCTGTGGGAGCGCTCGATGGACTTGCTCGCCAACCAAGTCGTGCCGCAGTTGCCGTCGGTATAGGGCGCAATTCGCTTTTAGACGTCACAGCTAATTAGTGCACCCAACACGAGGCCGCGAGACCGCCAAAAAGGGAGAAAGCAATGAACCGTATTTTCGGTACGCTGGCCGTCATTTTTTGCGTCGCAATTGTTGGATGTTCAAGTGAAGCACCAACCGAGGAAGCCCTTAGCGCAAGCAGAGACGAACACGCTCGCGAGGGTGGCGAAAATGGGGGCGAGACCGGAGAAGAATCCGGGACCGCCCTTTCACTGAATGAGACGTACGATACGACCAGAAACGGCGTCCGGCTGGTGATGGCTTACAATGCAGAAGATAATTCTTTCAATGGCACTGTGGAAAACATCACCGACGAGACCTTGCGAGAAGTGCGGGTTGAAGTTCACCTATCCAATGGCGTGGAACTCGGTCCGACGACTCCTGTTGACCTTGGTCCTGCCGTGAAACGAGAAGTCAGGTTAGAGACAACCAGCGAGAATTTTGACGCTTGGATTCCTCATGCAGAGGTGGGAGCGAGTGAGCACAGCGGATCTGAGGATGGAGCAGACGACGAGCATAGCGGATCTGAGGGTGAAACAGGCGGCGAGCACGGTTGAAATCTCTGTCTGTCGCGGTCTTTCCCTTGGGACTTTGACAAATACAAGAAAGGCGGAATGGGAGAATTCTGCCAACGCCTAAGATGCCCGAAACGATTCTCGACAGATGGGATGTGACCCCGGAAGAGCTTACGGAGCTAGTAGAGCAAAACCCTAGCCTCCGCGGCATGATTCTGGGTTATTTGGCAGAACTCAAGCTCGAAAAGCTCTGGCTGTCGGGCGACAACATTTCAGAAGTTACCAAGCACGATGACCACGATAGAAAGAAAAAAGGCGACCGAGTCATCCAGTACAAGGGACAGGAGTTCATCTTTGAATCGAAATCGCTACAGAGCGCGATGATCGAGGAGACCGAAGAAGGATGGAAAGGAAAGGCCCAAGTCGATGCAAGTGACCGCCGGGAGATAGAGCTTCCAGACAACAGCCGCGTAACGACGACATGTCTGTTAAAGGGAGAGTTCGATATTCTCGCCGTTAACGTGTTTGCGTTTGAAGAGAAGTGGCGGTTTGTCTTCGCTAAGAACTCGGACCTTCCCACGTCTAGCTATCAGAAGTACACTCCATATCAGCGTCAGCACCTTCTGGCGACCCTTGTAACCGTCCATTGGCCCCCGAGACCACCATTCAGCGACGAGCCTTTCACGCTTATGAATGAGATTATTCAGGAGCGCATCTGATTCGCGGTCTTGCCCTTTGGGATCTTCACGAATACAAGAAAGTAGGAGTGATTCTTTCTTGCGTGAACCTGTTTGAGAACGCGGCTCATTCCAGGTTTGTTTGGGCGGACGACAACGAATAGATCTTTGCAGAAAAATCCAAGCTCGGCGTAGGCGTTGATGATCTCAACGTGGGTCAAGTTCTGACGATTAGCGCTGACTTCATCTTGACACTTCACGATCAGTACGCCTCGGTCGCGCAGTACTCGATGAGCCTCGCGACCGCTCTCCTCATAAAATTCTACAACCGCAGCGTGCCACTTCCCGCCGCCGCGCCTCGGTGCTTCATGTCCGTTGGAATAGTGGTCTCGAAAGGCATTGTGTGTCCCCGCACCTGCTTTGGTCGAGTTCCCGCTGCGGAAGAACCCTTCCATGTAGGGCGGGTCAAGGACGATCGCATCGAAGGACTCACTTTCATACGGAAGATTGCGACAGTCTGTGCCGTCCGCGATATCTGACGGATGCAAGTCGTACTTTGCAGTGTCGACGTTGCGCCAAAAGACGCCCTTCCCAAATGTCACATCGGCAATTTTGGCACCCTTCTCAATATGCAGCTTTAAGATAGCCGGGAATACATCCGCGTTGTTTCCGAGGTGGGCGGAGAATACCAGATTTGTCGTGGCGTT
>VXZF01000689.1:3155-4300 GCA_009845645.1 Gemmatimonadota bacterium
CCATCTGGTTTTTTTCGGCCAGACGGTGTTCTGCTTCTGCTCCCGCCAAAGTCAAGCTCTGACTGACGCGCGTTCATGTGCTTTTTCTCACTTCACTTTGTTGGGCAGGCCAATTTTCCCAGTGTCCTAATTGACTGAGCCACATTGGGTTGCGTTGGCAGTGGACAGACTTAAAGGATAAAGTTGAAGCTAGCGGAACGGGAGAACTCTGTCAACGTCTAAGATGCCTCTATTGGCCTGTTAAAGACTTCGCCTGTTGGCCTAATGCAATTAGATCCTCGGCAATGGAGCGCAGTCGGGGTCTTGCTAGGAGCGCCGGATTAACGTCGAAGGCGTAGGATGCGTAGCGCTGCATGGACCGCAGCTTGGCCTCGGTGTCGGGCCGGGTGACGAACTTGAAGGCAACGTAGCGCCGCTCGGGGAATTTGCCGTAGGCTGCGTGAAAGAGGCTGTGGTGGAAAAAGACTACGTCGCCGGGCATAGTCTCCACCGCGCAGGAAGGGATGTCCTCGCCCCGCGCCCCGAAGCTGTCGCCGATCGTGCCGTCCTTGAAGTGGTGGGACTGCAAGGGCCACAGCCACTCGTGGAAGGGCATGCGGTGCGAACCGGGGATCACCCGCAGGGCACCTTGCTCTTTGGTGGTAGGCGTCAGGTAGATCATCACCTTGAGCCGCTGATACTCGGTCTCTGCGGCCCCTGGCCGATCCGCATGCCAGTTGTGCTCCCCTTTCTCGGTATGTCCTTCCTTGTTGCCCTCCGATCCCGACCACAGAAAATCGGGCCCTAAAAGATCGGCTGCTACTTGGAAAATGCGGTCGTCCTCGGCTAGGTCCAAAAGCCGGGGATTTAGCTCGGCAAAAGGCGCAAGGCCCTGGTGCTGGCCGTCGTCGGGTTGGCCGCCCCGATCCTCGCGCCACACTTGGTCGGCGGCTTGGGTGATCTCGGCCATCTCGTCCGGGGAAAACGCTTGGCGCAGGCAGAGAAAGCCAAAGACGTCAAAGTGCTCTTTTTGTTTGGGCGTCAGCATCGGCAGACCTCCTCGCGTAGCGAATTGTACGTCAGCAAGATAGACAAGGCCCGCGCTGCCGCCAACCGGTGTTGGTGGGCGTAAATGTCGTTTCTAGTTTAATTTTATATGTATGTAC
>VXZF01000620.1 GCA_009845645.1 Gemmatimonadota bacterium
TTGCTCATTTCTTGTAGTTTTTGGGGCAGATGTCCAGTTTTTGAATCCGATAAGAGAAAATGCGGGTCGTAGTACCGAGGGTGCGGGCGGCCTTGGCCATATTGCCACGGGCGTTCTTGAGGGCCTCGATGATGATTTCTCGCTCATAAGCCTGCATCATCGTATTAAAGGAGCCGGTGACCGGCGTTCCGGTGGCGTCAGCCGTTTGCAGGGAGGGGGGCAGGTGGTGGCCGTGGATGACGCCGTCGTTGCTGAGGATGATCGCCCGTTCAATGCAGTTTTCCAACTCGCGCACGTTGCCCGGCCAATGGTAGCTCATCATCATGTCAATGGCGGGTGTAGAAATGCGGTGCATCTCCACGCCGAGCTGGCGAGAGTACTTTTCGAGGAAGTGGTCGGCTAGTTGCAGAATGTCGGATTTGCGCTCGCGCAAGGGCGGAATGAAGATGGGAAAGACATTGAGCCGGTAGAAGAGATCCTCGCGGAAAGTCCCCTCGGCGATGGCTTTTTCCAGATCTATGTGGGTCGCCGCGACGACGCGAACATCTATCGGCACAGGGCCGCGGCCACCAAGGCGCTCGACTTCGCGGTTTTGCAGCACGCGGAGCAGCTTGACCTGTGCGCCTAGGCTGAGTTCGCCGATTTCGTCGAGGAAAATCGTCCCGCCGCGCGCTCGTTCAAACCGGCCGGCTTTGCTCGTTGAGGCCCCGGTGTAAGCGCCGCGTTCGTGGCCGAATAGTTCGGATTCGACCAAGGTTTCTGGCAGGGCGGCGACGTGTACTTTGACAAAGGGTTTGTCGGCGCGTAAGCTGTTGTAATGTATGGCATCTGCGGCCAGTTCCTTCCCGGTGCCGCTGGTGCCGCGCAACAGTACCGTGGCGTCGCTGGGAGCCACTTGGCCGATGAGCTGGCAAACCTCCTGCATGGGGCGGGAGTTGCCGATGAGGTTGGCGGGATGGAAGCGCTCGCGGAGCTCGTTTTGCAGGCGCAAGTTTTCGTCGAGAAGCCGGGTTTGTTCGACGCGGGCGCGTTGGCGGGCGGCGACCGATTGGCCAATCATGACGGATATGATGGATAGCAGGCGCACGATATCTTGCAGGCTTTCGTTGTCTTTGTAGGGAATATCAACGCTAATGGTTCCTACTACCTGCTGCTGCTGGAGGATGGGCACGCAAATGAACGAGGTCTGGTTCTTGGCCGAACTGCCGCGAGCACCGGTGCGGTTGAGGAAAAGCGGCTCGCTGCTGATGCGCGGTACGATCACGGGCTTGCCCGATTCTACGACCTTGCCGGTGATGCCTTCCCCGACGTCGTAGCGGCCGCGCTTGATTTCCGATTGCGAGAGTCCATAGGCTACGTCGATAGAGACTTCGGAGGCTTCTTGGCTCAAAAGGCTGACCGTCCCCAAACTCATGTCGAGTTGGTCGCACATGAGCTTGAGAATGACGTTGAGCGCCTCCTCAAACTTGGTCGTCGAGCCTAGTATTTGCCCGATTTCGTGTAGGATGGAGATTTGTTGTTGGGCACTGGCGGTCGGTAAGGTGGACATGTGAATTATCCTATTTTTACGACATTTTTGTCATTAGTATGGGTAAAAATGACATTTTTGTAAATATCAAAGACCCACATATTCGTGGTTAAAACGGAAAATTGACCAAAAATACAGTGTCACACGCCCTAAGAGGGCGTCATTAAAGCCAAGTGTCGAGAATGCGTCGTACATTATTGTAGCATAAACTATGCCATCGCAGGCTAGGGGCCAGAGAGACCTCGGCTCCTAGCCTGCGGGAAGGTCATTGCCGGAACCCATCAACTCGGTTATAATTCTGCGATGAGAATCTCTGCAATGTCAGTAAATAGCGGTTGTGTGAGGTTGGTATGAGTCGAGATATGACCGACCTATTAAATGAATGGTCCTTCGACCCAGAGGCGAATGTGCGGAAAATATCGGGAAAGGACGGGGTTGCGAAGATCCAGATCCGGGTCGATCAAGGGGCCTTTCAGGGCATTTTGCAGCTAAATCTCGATGGCCGGCCCGACGGCCGCCGGCCCCACGGACAGGACTTTGCCCTCGATTACTACCGGGGCGAATTGGAAAAATACCGCCGCGAGCACGGGGCCAGCGATGAAGGCTTCGCGCTCGATGAAACGGCTTGCCGCGAGCTTTTCGACGAGGGGAGCCGCTTGTACAAGCGCTACGCCTTTTTGATCCAACTGCACGACTACCGGCGGGTCGTACGCGATACTGAGCGCAATATGGCACTTTTTCGCTTTGTCAATCGCTATGCCGAGCGCGAAGAGGACCGCGACAATCTGGAGAGATGGTGGCCTTATATATTGCGCATCAACGGCGTGGCCCGGGCCATGATCTCCATCGGCGACCAGGACTACGACGGCGCGCTGGCGATCGTGCAGCGGACTCGCGCGCGGATTGGCACGTGGCCCGAGGTGGAGGCCGAGGAGTTCTACATCGAGCGCGAGCGTTCAGAAGCCGCGCTCGACGAGTTAGAGCAGGAAATTTTGCAGAAGAAGCCGCTGAGCCAACAAGAGCAGTTAGAGCGCTGGCTACAAGAAGCGGTTGATAGCGAAGACTTTGAAAAAGCCGCGCTGTTGCGCGACGAGCTCAAGAAACTGCGGGAAGGCGAAGACTGAGCCGTTCGCAGAATAGTGTTAGCCGCAATGCAAAGCGGGGAGCCCGATCATTCGAGCTCCCCGCTTTTGGTGCCTAGCCTAAACGCCCGGTCTTAGGCGTGGGCCGCAATCCTAGTAAAACTCCGTCTCATCTACCAGCGCGAGAAGCGACTGATAGCGAGTCGGGTGGCGGAGCTTGCTCAGGGCGCGCTCCTTGAGCTGGCGCACGCGCTCCCGCGTCAGGCCCATCAACCCGCCGATCTGCTCCAAGGTCAGCGCTTGGCTGCCATCGAGGCCGAAGTAGAGGCGAATGATGCGCAACTCGCGATCTTCGAGGCTGGCGAGGGCCTCCTCTAGATGGGCGCGAGCCGAGTTTTGCAAGACATCGCTGTCGGGCGTCGCCTGATTGTCGTCGGCGAGGAGGCTGAGCAAGCTGCGATCGTCGTCCTCCTCAAAGGACTCGTCGAGCGAACGCACCGAGCGGGCGCTGAGCATGGTGTCAAGCACCTCCTCAGTGGGCAGGCCCAACTCAGCGGCGATTTCCTCGACATCCGGCTCGCTCTCGCGGCCTTGGCCCAGCTTGCGCACGGCTCGTGAAATGTCCTTGAGCAGGCTGAGCTTGTTCAGCGGCAGGCGCACGGTGCGGGCGTGCTCGGCGATGGTCTGCAAGATGGACTGCTTGATCCACCACACGGCGTACGAGATGAACTTGTATCCCTTGGTGCCGTCGAAGCGCTCGGCAGCGGTAAGCAAGCCCACATTGCCTGCGCTGATCAGGTCCTCTAGCGAGAGGCCGCGGTTCTGGTAGTTTTTGGCCACATCGATGACGAAGCGCAGGTTGGCTTGAACCAACTCGTCGCGCGCGACCATGTCGCCGTCTTGGATCCGCGCCGACAACTCGACTTCCCGCTGGCGGCTCAGCGGCCTAGAATCGGCGATGTCGTCGAAGTAGAGGCGCAGGGTGTTGTCCTCGTCATTTAGGACTTCTTGGATCGCGTAAGCCATGTGCGAAACCTTCCTTGGGTAATGGGGTCAGCAGGTGCAAATTTTTGCACTTAGTTGCAACAATTTTGGGCCGATGTCCTGCAAGGCGCTTGAATTGCGCGAGTTAGGAGCATTAGGCTCTATGTGCTCAAAGTGCAAAATTTGCATTCTCAGTGTTTCTGTTCTGGACTGCAAAGCGTCTCCGCGTTGCTCAATGCCTGATGCGACAAAATTGTTTGCTCTGTATTAACAGATAGTTAAGGTCGATGCGAGCTGTGAAACTCTTTCGGTTGCGCGAAGGGCAACCCGTGCTCCTTTCGACTCACATATAGATAAGCAAATCCAATGCCACAATGAGCTGATGATAGATAAGATGTTGTAAATGCGTCATTTAAGAAATAAATACTAACGGGCGAGGAGCGGGTTGAGGGGCCACGTAGGCGCAAAAGTGCAAAAAATGCAGGAGTTGCTAAAATTGGCGAGCGGGTTGCCGACTTATTGCACGTGTGCCGACAGCCGTCAGCGCGTTACTTGGTCGCGATGTTGTATCGCTTGATTTTGTACTGAAGAGAGCGGACGCTGATGCCCAAAATAGCGGCCGCTTCGCGGCGGTTGCCCGTGAGACGTTGGAGGGTTTGGCGGATGAGTTCGGCTTCGACTTCCTGGAGGGAAGAGCCGATAGT
>VXZF01000619.1 GCA_009845645.1 Gemmatimonadota bacterium
ACCAAGTACCGCTACAACTTTCCCGACTCCTTGAGCCAAGAATTGCCGCCCGAACTGCAGAGCTTGCTCGATTAGCATTCCATAGTAGAACCGCGACAGTCGGCAGCTTGCCCCTGCACACATGCGGAATGCGCAGCCCAGACAAAGAGCTATTCTTGCACAAAAATGATATAATTTCTATATTTGACTGCTCAGCTTTGTTTTTTAGCACTCTCTTTTTATGAGTGCCAAATTCTTATAAAAAAGTGCACTTTTTCATCCACCCACCACCCACATCAAGGAGACATGTGTTATGGCTGCCAAACAGCTAGAATTTGATAGAGCGGCGCGCGACGCGCTGCAGCGAGGCGTCGATCAGTTGGCCGATGCCGTCAAGGTAACGCTGGGGCCAAAAGGCCGCAACGTAGTGTTAGACAAGAAGTTTGGGTCGCCGACCGTCACCAAAGACGGCGTCACCGTCGCCAAGGAAATCGAGCTCAAAGACGCCTATGAAAACATGGGCGCGCAGATGGTCAAGGAAGTCGCTTCCAAAACCAGCGATGTCGCCGGCGACGGCACCACCACCGCCACGGTCTTTGCTCAAACCATCTTCCGCGAGGGCCTCAAAAACGTAACCGCCGGTGCCAACCCCATGGACCTCAAGCGCGGCATCGACAAAGCCGTTGCAGTCGTTGTGGACGAGATTCGCAAGTCCAGCAAGGAAGTCAAGTCGCGCGAGGAAATCGCCCAAGTCGGTACCATCTCAGCCAACAACGACTCGGCCATCGGCGAGCTGATCGCCGACGCCATGGAAAAAGTCGGTAAGGACGGCGTCATCACCGTCGAAGAAGCCAAAGGCACCGACACCAACTTGGATGTGGTCGAGGGCATGCAGTTCGACCGCGGCTACCTCTCGCCTTACTTCGTCACCGATCAGGAGTCAATGACCGCCGAACTCGAAGACAGCTACATCCTGATCCACGACAAGAAGATTTCCTCCATGCGCGATTTGGTCCCGGTACTCGAAAAGACCGCCCAACTCAGCAAACCCTTGCTGATTATCGCCGAGGATGTCGAAGGCGAAGCCCTAGCGACACTGGTTGTCAACAAAATTCGCGGCACCATCCGGGTCGCCGCAGTCAAGGCTCCGGGCTTCGGCGATCGCCGCACGGCCATGCTCGAAGACATCGCCACCCTCACGGGCGGTCGGGTCATCTCCGAAGAAGCAGGGCTCAAGCTCGAAGGCGTCACCCTCGACGACTTGGGCCAAGCCAAGCGCGTCGTCCTCGACAAGGACAACACCACCATCGTCGAAGGCGCGGGTCAGGCTGCGGACATCCAAGGCCGCGTCGCCCAAATCCGCCGCCAGATTGAGGAAACGACCTCGGACTACGACCGCGAGAAGCTGCAGGAGCGGTTGGCCAAGCTCGCCGGTGGCGTCGCCGTGATCAATGTCGGCGCTCCGACCGAGACCGAAATGAAGGAAAAGAAGGCCCGCGTCGAAGACGCACTGCACGCAACCCGCGCCGCCGTCGAAGAAGGCGTCGTCGCCGGTGGGGGCGTTGTCTTCCTCCGGGCACAAGCGGCGCTCGACCAGACCGAAGCCGCAGGCGACGAGGGCGTGGGCGTCAGCATCATTCGCCGCGCTCTCGAAGAGCCGCTGCGGATGATCGCCTCTAACGCAGGTACCGAAGGGGCCATTGTCGTCCGCAAGGTCGCCGATGAGAGTGGAGCCTTTGGCTTTAACGCTCGCACCGAGGAATACGAGGATCTGGTCGAAGCCGGTGTCGTGGACCCGGCCAAGGTCTCGCGTACCGCGCTCGAAAACGGCGCTAGCATCGCCTCGCTTCTGCTAACCACCGAAGCACTGATCGCCGAGCTACCTGAAAAACCCGCTCCGGCTCCGGCCGGCCCTCCTGGCGGCGACATGTACGGCGGCGGGATGGGCATGTAACATCCCTCTGTCGCAAACAAAAAAAGGCTCGCTGCTAAAGAAGCAGCGAGCCTTTTTTACTTCCACAATCTATAGCGCGAGGGGTCGAGGAACTGCCCATCTTCTTGGACGGCATAGTGCAACCCCGGCCTCCGGGATCCGCGTCCCTCATCCAACAGCGCAATAGATTGCCCCTTGAGCACATAGTCCCCCACATCAACGAGCAGGCGCGCGTTGTATCCGTATTGGGTCAGCAGACCGTTGCCGTGATCGAGAGTCACCACGTAACCGAGGTCCGCGTCGTAGCCCACTTGCAGCACCTGACCCGCAGCACTGGCCTGTACCAAGCTGCCCGCAGCCGCGGCAATAACAACCGAGGGATGCTCCTCGCTAAAGGGCCTGATCACGGGCCCGCGCAATGGCCACAAGGTGGGGACGGTATGGACGTGGCCCCAACGCAGCCGCTGCATGAAGGAGATATAAGGAGCCTCTTCGCTGGGCTGCGCCGCTACCTCGTCTAATGCCTCGGGTGTGCCCAAGATCGCGCGCAACTGATCATTGCCGCGCGTGAGCCGGACCAGCATTTCTTCGAGCTGCTCTATCTGGCCTACTTGCTCCAAGAGCAGGGCCTTGTCCTGCTCAAGCTGTGCTGCCTTCTGCGTTAGCTCGTACTTGTCGAGGTAGGAAATAATCCCCAAAGGCACAATTACGAGCACGGCAACGCAGCACAACCCCAGCAACCACACGAGTGAAGTGGAGGTCTTAAACTCAAAGGTCTTGCGACCCTTTTCTGGAACGATGATAAAGGTAATGTTGCTGCGCTTAAACATCTCGTACCGGTCTGTTTTCGCTTATAGGATGCATCAGCCCTTAATCCAATATATCTTATCTCCGACGCTTGAGCCGTGCTTTTCTCTTTAAAAAACAACCTATCGCCCGTGTCGCCATTCCGCCTCTTGCCCTTAGCCCTGTGCATGCTCGTGCCATGCAGCAGCTCCATTCGCGCCGAGCGCCTAGTTATGACTGCGGCGGATATCGGAGAAAACTGGGTCTATCCCCCCGGCAGCCTGCACCTAGACGAAGCCGGATCGTTGCGGCCTGTGTGGATCGGCAAAGACATTGACCCGCTCTCTGAGGCTACGGTCCGCGGAGCCGGTGCGGCGCGACCTATGGCTGTCCGCGCCTTTGACGGCGACCTCGCCACTAGCTGGAGTCCACCGCCGGGGACGGCTCCAAAGGACTGGGGGCTCGAGATCGACTTGGGACAGGTGTTTCCCGTCCAACAGATTCGCCTGCGCTTTGCCGACAGCGCGCCTCCTTTGCCCTTTTTCAACCTCTCGCTCTCCAAGGGCGAGCGCTTTATCAACAGCGCCAACGTCGTCGTCGAAGGTACCCTACTCTACAGCCGCAGTGAGCGCTTCGCCTTCAACGAGGTACACGACGTGACGATCGACCTCGACGACGAACTCGTCCAAGTCCTCCGCATCGAAGCCACTCGCGAAATGACTGGTGCGCCCGCGCTCGCCGAAATCCAAATCAAGGCCTTTGGCGACAATATCGCCTTTGACCTGATCGCCAACGGCGGCACCGTCGATGTCGAGGCTGCCGTCGTCGCCGTGGCTGGCGTTCCTTCTGTCATGTTCGACGGCGACCTCTCGACCATGTGGCGCGTCAATCCCCTCGCCAAAGGCTCCAGCGGCGACAGCGAGACCTTCGGCGACTACCGCATCGATCTAGGGGCCACCTACTGGATCGATTCGGTCTGGCTCTTGGGCGAGCCATTGGGCATTCCGCCGCGGAAGCGGCATCACTACGCCAACTTCCTCTCCTATAAAATGCAGTACTCCGACGGCTCGCTGGCACCCGACGGCTCGCTGGCTTGGCAGGCGTTGGCCTCTATTCCCCCCAACCCCCGCTACCTCTTCGATGTGCGCAACTTTCGCCACGATGTCCCCCTAATCGCCGCTCGCTACCTGCGTTTGATCTATCCCACTAGCCAAGGCGGCAACATCATCGGCGGCGGCCTGTCGAGCAGCGATATCGCCAATACCGGTCGCTTGGACGGGCTGGGCCTAGTTAGCGAGTTCCAAGTGTACGGCGAGGGGTATCCCGCCCGCGTCGTCCTGCGCTCACCCGTTATCGACCTCGGTACCAATTGGAATATTACTGCGCTTGAGTGGGAACTTGACGCACCGCTCGGGGCCCGATTCACCCTGCGCAGCCGCACCGGCGACCATGTCGTCGAGCAGATGCGCTATTTCGACAAAAACGGCAAAGAAGTTACTAAAAGGCGCTACGAAAAGCTGATCGCCTCGTTTCGCGGCCCCATCGAAACCACGCTCCAACCCGGCGATGGCTGGAGCGTGTGGAGCGAG
>VXZF01000105.1 GCA_009845645.1 Gemmatimonadota bacterium
CCCAGGGGTTGTCGCCGGGGTTTAGGGTGTGTCCGTCTAGTACTGTGATTTTCATAGAGTTCCTTTTGTTTGTAGAGCTATTTCTGTAGCTGACCCACGTCCCGCACGGCCCCGTGCGCCGCGCTCGTCGTCAGTGCGGCATATGCCTGTAGCGATTGGGGGATGTGGCGTTGGCGGTTGCGGGGGCGATAGGCGTCTATTTTTTGGCGACGGGAGGAGAGTTCGGCGTCTGCGATTAGTACATCGATCGTGCGGTTGGGAATGTCGATGCGAATCCGGTCGCCGGTTTCCACTAGAGCTAATGCCCCGCCCTCGGCTGCCTCTGGGGAGACGTGGCCAATTGAGAGCCCGGAGGTGCCGCCGGAAAAGCGGCCGTCGGTCAACAGCGCACAGGTCTTGCCCAGCCCCATGGACTTGATGTACGACGTTGGATAGAGCATCTCCTGCATCCCCGGCCCGCCCTTGGGGCCCTCGTAGCGGATCACGACCACGTCGCCGTCGCGGACTTTGCCGCCGAGGATGCCCTCGCATGCTTCGTCCTGCGACTCGAAGATTTGGGCCGTGCCCTCAAACACCAAGATCGACTCATCGACGCCAGCCGTCTTCACGATGCAGCCCTCCTCGGCGATGTTGCCGAAAAGCACGGCCAACCCGCCGTCCTGCGAATAGGCGTGCGCGACCGAGCGGATGCAGCCCGTTTGCTCGTCCGTGTCTGACTCGGCGTAAAAGTTGTTTTGGGAGAAGGCGGTTTTCGTCCGCACGTTGCCTGGGGCCGCCAGCGCGCGCTGCACGGCCATCGCGTCTACCGGACCTGATCCGCGAATGTCGTTGGCGGCGATCAGTTCGCCGAGCGACGGCCCGGCAACGGTCTGCGGCTCGGGGTGGATTTTGCTGCCGCGCAACAGCTCGCCTAAGATGCTCATAATGCCGCCAGCGCGCGCGACGTCCTCTATGTGAAACTCCTGCGTGGCCGGTGCCACTTTGCAGATACAGGGGACTTGCCGCGAGAGCCGGTCGATGTCGGCCATGGTGAAATTGACTTCGGCCTCGCGAGCCATGGCCAACAGGTGCAGAACCGTGTTGGTAGAGCCGCCCATGGCAATGTCTAAGGTCATGGCGTTTTCAAAGGCCGCGAAGTTCGCAATGCTGCGCGGCAGCACCGACGCGTCGCCCTCTAGGTAAAATGCCTTGGCCATTTCGACGATCCGCTTGCCGGCCGCGGCAAAAAGCTCCCAGCGCAGTGCGTGCGTGGCGAGGATGGTGCCGTTGCCCGGCAAGGCAAGGCCGATGGCTTCGTTGAGGCAGTTCATGGAATTGGCGGTGAACATGCCCGAGCACGAGCCACAAGTCGGACAGGCCTGTTCCTCCATCTTGGCCACGTCCTCGTCGCTCAAGTTGGGGTCGGCCGCGGCGACCATGGAGTCGACTAGATCGAGCTTGGCGCGGCCCGTTGAAAGCTCGGTTTTGCCGGCCTCCATCGGCCCACCCGAGACGAAGATCGCCGGGATGTTGAGCCTGAGCGCAGCCAGCAACATGCCCGGAGTGATTTTGTCGCAATTGGAAATGCAGACGAGGGCATCGGCCTTGTGGGCCTGCACCATGTACTCGACGCTGTCGGCGATTAGCTCGCGGCTCGGCAGGGAGTAGAGCATCCCGTCGTGGCCCATGGCAATGCCGTCGTCCACGGCAATGGTGTTGAACTCCACGCCGTAGCCGCCGTGCTGGTCGATCACTTCCTTGACCTTCTGGCCGATGGGGTGCAGATGCACGTGCCCGGGCACGAACTGAGTAAAGGAGTTGGCAATGGCGACGATGGGCTTTTGGAAGTCCTCGGTCTTCATGCCGGTGGCGCGCCACAAGGCACGCGCGCCGGCCATGCGCCGCCCCTGCGTGGTGGTACTGCTGCGAAATGATTGCATAATAGCTCTTTCAAAAAGCTGCCGTCTAGCAGCGGGTTTCAGGTAGTGAAGTCAATTTCTAACGCATCGCCCATAGGCACGTAGCCGATTTTCATATAGATGCTGTTGGAGGTTGGATTGGATTGATCGGCAAATAGGCTGCAAAACGAATAGCGCTCGGAGAGCAATTTCTTGGTCAACGACGCGACGCATGAAGTGGCGTATCCCTTGTTGCGCAGCTCGGGCGGCGTGTACACCGCGGTGATTGTTATGCCGTTGCGCATCGGGCGCGTCGTTTTGGCAATGGAGACCGGCCCATTGCAATCCCAAATGTACAGTTGCTTGTCGGCAATGAATCGCTCGGCGCTTTTCTTGGACTTATCGAGATCGGCTGGCTCCCCTAACGCCTCTTGCGAAAAGGCGTCCACCCAGTGCGCCATGAGCAGATGGTCGTCCATGCTGGCCAAACGCAGCGCCCCCGCCGCAAAGGGCACGTCGGCTACCGTGCGCGCCTCAAATACGCGGAGCCGCATGGTTTCCTTAGGCGCTGCGCTAGGCACGGCCTCGGCCCAGCAAGCGGAAAAGGCTTGCGCTTCGGACGCTGGTCCGACAACGCCGGGGATGGACGCATCAGTTGCAAGTAGGTGGCGCACGAGATGGGCTATAGCCTCTTCGACGTTCGCAACGAACTTGCTGAGGATGATTCTCCTCGGCGGCGTCACTACGGCCGCGCCGATCGCGCTGCCTTGCTCCAAGACGCTCAATAATAACGGAGGCTCGGACCCGTAGCACAGGGGATCTTTGGAAAGCGCGTACGCGAGACCGATCGGCAAGTTGTTTTCGCTCTCATGCGCTTCGAGGCAAGCACCTGCAAGCGCAATCAGTTCGCTGGCGTCGGCGTGGTGTATTATCTCGACCATTTAAAAAGCCTGACCAATGGAAAAATACAAGTGCCTCCGTTGATAAAACTGCTTCCGCTTATTGTTGCTGAGGGATCCATCATTAAAGGCTACGTCGAGCCGGAGGGGAAAGCCCAAAACGTAGCGCAATCCCACCCCATAGCCATCGACCATGCTCCACAAGGTAGCTTGGCTTGGCTTGCGCCAGACCTGCGCCCGATCCCAAAAGCCAATGAGGCCGAAGCTTTTCCGCTGATAGCGCAATTCCCCGCGCATATTCAGGCCGAGGCGTCCACCGCCCGGCACGTGTATGGCTTCTTGCTCAACGCCGCGCACAGATCCCTCGCCCCCGTACGCCTTCCAATACTTTTGCGGTAGCCGCCGTCCCTCGCGCAGCGAGGCCGCCCCTCCCCCTTGCAGGGCTAGGGCCAACATCAGGCCGTGCTTGAGTGGCTGGTAATATATGAATTCAGCTTCGCCGTCGATCACATAGGTCTGATGCTGCCCCAGAATGAACGAGGAAGCGTAGAGTCCGGTCAACTGCAAGAGCGCGCCGCGCGTGGGGGCAAAGGGATCGTCGCGCGAATCGCGCAAAAACTCGGTCCTCAATTCGACCGACCGAGTGCGCTCGGTCAGAATCCGCAGCCAATCCGCCGTCACGGGGATCTTGCCGTCGCTGTAGTCTATGAACCCGTCTTGGGCAAGGAAATTGCCTTTGCCGGAGAAGTCGAAGTCGGAGTCGCCAAATAGATCGTCCGCGTCGGTTGTTTCATCGCTTTCGGTTGTCTCATCGCCGTCGGTCCCTCCCGCGTTTATGGGCCTGGGTGAGTAAGCGATGCGCTCGCTCGGGTCGGGCCGGGTGCGCGAGTCTTCCCCGCTAAGAGATACTTGGGCTCGGTAGATCTCGCGCCAGTCCTTGGTGAGCGTTGCTTCAGCTTTCCACAAGTGTTCGACCGAGAGATAGTCGAAGGTGGCCGTACGTATGTACTCCCGTATGATTGCTTCCCCGCCGAAGGGAAAGGACAAAAAGCCCTCGAGTACCGAATCGTTGGCCGTCAAAAGCGCGACTTGTCGCTGGTCGTTCGGGTTGCCTTGCTGCTTGGTCTTCTGCCACTCGTCGGTGACCCCTGCCGATAGAACCAAGTCGGCGCCCATGCCTAGCAAGTTGCGCTCGGTAAAGGACGCGGTGACGCCTTGTTCCGGCTTCCCCCACCCGGCGTCGAGGCTTAGCCGAGCGCCGCGACCCAGCCAGTTGTTGTGCTGCACGACCCCAGTCACGCGCGGCTCAATATTGCTGAATAGGGCTTCGGTACGTAGGGAAATCCGCTTTCTTTCTTTTAGGCGAACCACGACTGGCTGCAAGCTGTCACCCGTCTCGGGGGTGAGCAAAAAGACCGAACGGAACAGGCCGGTCCTCGCTAGTTGTTCGCGGCTTTTGGCTAGTTGTTCGGGATTGTACAAGTCTCCCTGCTCAAAGCGCA
>VXZF01000203.1 GCA_009845645.1 Gemmatimonadota bacterium
TGGCCCCGCTTGTTGGATCTTTGCCACCGCATTGCCAGAGAGACGTCGATACCCTGCGCCGATTCGTCTATACATCTGTCAGTCAGGGATCGCCGGCTGCTCCGGTGTCCCCGGTTGATTTTCGCGAGGTTTTGCTGACAGGGGCGACCGGATTCATCGGTCGTTTCCTCCTGCACGACCTTTTGCAGCAGCATGCCGACCTAATAGTGCACTGCGTCGTCCGGGCCGACAATGCAGACCACGGGTTCGAACGCCTGCGCGATGCCCTGCAGCATGCTGAAGTCTGGGATGAAGAATTCGCGCCGCGCATTCGCGTGGTGGTCGGCGACATCGCTGAGGTCCGATTCGGTTTGAGCGAAGCAGATTTCGCAGCTCTATGCCAGCGGATTGATGCGGTTTACCATTTTGCTGCCGAAATAAGTCTTGCTACTTCCTATACCGCCATACGCAAGCTCAATACGCTCAGCATTCGCAACGTGCTCGAATTGTGTTTGCGCACGCGCTTCAAGCACCTGTTTTACGCTTCAACCATGGGTGTATTCCCGCAGTATATTTTCGCTTTCGCGCATGAATTCAAGCGCAGCAGCATCGACCACCAGATGCAGCCTGACCTTACAGAGATGAAGAGACGGTTCCCCATCGGTTTACTTGGCTACTCATGGAGCAAGCTGACATCCGAGCAGGGTCTTCTGTTTGCGCAGCAGGCCGGAATGCCTTTGGCGATTTTCCGGCTGCCGCATACCAATATTTCCAGTACGGGTTTCGTCCGGGCAAGCGATCTGGCGGTGAATATATTTGCTGCCGTGCTAGAGGCCGAAACCATGCCGGAAGGATTCACCTTTCGATCCGCCCACGACGAGTCGGTCGATACGTTGAGTCGAGCCTGTACTGCCATCTCCTTGAATCCCCGAAGGCGTTTCACGATCTACCATTGCTGCAACCCGCAGTTGGATACTTACGAACTCGAACTCGCCGATTTCGGGACCTATTTGCCCGAGGTTCCCTACGAGTCGTTCAAGCGCGTCTGCCAGGCCAGCGGGAGCTCACCGCTTAACGGACATTGGGCGGTGCTCGATCATTTTGCGAAGTATTGGTTTAGTCAGGACAAACCTAAGGACAGGTTGCCCATTTCAGACCGCGCTCTCCAGGAAGACTGTCCGCACCCGATCAATTGGCCGGGCGTGTTTACCAAGCTTCGACACTCCTACCGGTGGGTCATGGCCCACCCGTGGCAATGGCCCCATCCCATTTCCTACGGTCGCTTGGATTTCAATTGCCTGCTCACTCGCGCCGAGCGCTATGCCGAGGATCACGGCGTCTCCTTCGACCGGGCCTATCCCACCTGGCTGCGTCGAAATTTGGAGCAATTGGTTCGAGCTGTAAATGCATCCGATTTCATGAAGTTGGAGGAAAACCTTCCTGGTGTCATCTACGACTTCAGCCGTCTCTTGAGAAACAACGCCGCCTTCGCTCGTGAACGGCGGCAGCGTCCGGAAATCGAACGGGAGGAGATCACCTGCCCGGTTTTCATTGTTGGAATCAACCGTACCGGCACCACTTTTCTGCACCGTCTATTGGCTCGTGATGAGCGGTTTTGGGCCCCACGTGTTTACGAGTACGCCGCTCCAATTCTTTCAAAAGAGGCATATGCCACCATAGGGGGCACACCCGAGGACCCCCGCCGGGCGCACGTCAAGGAGAGGCTTGGGTCGTCTGAAGTCAGGGAGCGTTTCAAGGGGGTTCACGACTTCGACATCGACGAGCCGGCTGAGGATTTTCCCATCTTGGAAATGGTCTTTGGTTCGTGGACATCTACGGTTCGATTCCGTATTCCGGAATTCGGCCGATGGCTGGAAGTCAACGGTACACGGCATTCCTATGCCCACCACCGCCGCATCATGCAGCACTTGACCTGGCAGCGCCGTCAGCGCCAACTCCAACATCAGGGACAGTGGTTGTTCAAGATGCCCATTCATCTCATGGAATTGGAAAACCTCGTCCAAACTTATCCCGATGCCCTTTTCATTCAGACTCACCGCAGCCCTGTCCAATTCATGGGTTCATGGAATAGCTTCGTGGAACGAGCCCGCTCCATTATCAGCGATCCACAGTCACGAGAAAGCCTCGGTGCCGAGCAGTTGGACTTCATGAGCGGCATGATGGATAGAGCCGTGCATTTCCGGGAAACCCATCCCGAATTGGAGCACCGCTGGATGGACGTAAACTACGTCGATCTGATCGAGGATCCGTTTGGTGTAGTTCACAGCATCTATAAACACTTCGGCTGGACCTTGGAACAAGCAGCTATCGACGCCATGGAAGACTGGCAGGAGCGGCAAGCGGAGCAACGCCGACAGGAGAAGCGACATCGCTACACCCTGGAGGATTACGGCCTTACCCCAGAGAAGGTCAATGCCGCATTCGCGCGGTATCGGGACTTCATCACCGACCGCGGTATTCGGTCCTCCCGTTCGTGAACAACGGCGGACGGCTGGCGCGTCACAACTTCAGCCTCTTAAAAATGCGCTCGGGGATGCTCTTGATCACGAGCATGATCCAGCGCCAAAAAAACGGCGTGTAGAGCACGTCTTTCTTTTGCCGATAGGCGCGCACAATGTCCGCGGCCACTCTCTCCGGCGGAGCGACCAAAAAAAGCCCGTCAAGCCCCTCCGTCATAGGCGTATCGACAAACCCAGGCTTGACGGTCAGGACATGCACGGACGTCGCGGCCAGCCGGTTGCGCAACCCCTGCAAAAAAATCGACAGCCCCCCCTTAGCCGACCCATACGCGTAGTTGCCCTGACGGCCCCGGTCACCGGCCACGGACGAAATGGCGATAATACCAGTCGGCGTGTCCCTTTCCTCTAAATAATTAGCCAAATGCGCCAGCGCGATGGCCGCGCCGGTGAAGTTGGCGTTGAGGATGTGGGCCAGCGCGTCCGTATCGCGCTGCGCTGCGCGTTCGTCTCCGAGATAGCCGAAGGCAAGGACGACCAAGTCGAAGGGGCCGCCGCGCTCGTGAACCTGCTGCGGCAAGCGCGCCAACGCCGCAAAGTCCAAGGCGTCAAACTCGAACAGCTCCACCTCGCACGAGTGCCTGAGCCGCAAGTCCGCGGCAAACGGCTCTAGCTCACTGCACCCGCGAGCGGCCAGCGCGAAGTCGTAGCCGTCGAGGCGCTCGACGATGGCTTGGGCAATCGCCGACTTCGCCCCCAAAATCAAGGCCCTCACGTAATCCCCAAGCGGTCGGACAGACAGGAGCGAAAGCGGCATTCGGGATCGTACTTGCGCTTGACCGCTTTGAATTGTCTTAGTTGCGGATACATGGCGGCGAAATCCTCTCTTTCCAAAATGGCGTCCTTGGCCAAATAGACGCGGCCTTTGGCCTCGACGATGGTCTTGTTCAGTTCACGCAAGAAGGGAATCGTCCCAGAGTCGCGCAAGGGGATGTCCAGCGCGAGGGTATAACCCGCGATGGGAAAAGAAAGCAAGCCCTCGCTCGGCGGCCCAAACGTCTTGAGCACGGCCAAAGGCGAAGCCACGCCCTGGCGGGCAATGCGCCCGAGCAAATCGGCGATCACCTCCGCGCCATCGGCATAGGGCACGGCGATCTGGTACTGCAAAAAGCCCCGACGGCCGTACAGGCGGTTCCAGCCGCGGACGGCGTCGAGCGGATAGAAGTACGGATCGTAGTGGACGAGCGCATCAGCCACGCGGCGCACTTGGCGATGGTAATAGAGAGCATTAAACACCTTCAGCGACTTGGCATTGAGCACGCCGCTGGGCAAGAAAAACGGCACGGCCCAGCGGCCCTCGCCGTGAATGGCAAAGGGCTGCTTGCCCTTGGGCTCGCGCGCGTCGGCGTGTTCCCCCAACAGCACGTGGCCGCGCCCTAGCTTCCGACCCGTTTGCAGCCCGTCGATCCACGCAACCGAATAAGTGTACTCGTGCTGCGTCTCCGTGCAGACGCGGCAAGTCTCGGCCCAATTCGCCGTCTTAATCGCGCGCTGTCGAATGTACGCCGACGGCACCTTTTTCAGCCGCAGCGTCGCCGCATAGATAAATCCCGTCAATCCCATGCCGCCGAGCGTGGCCCAAAACAGATCGTCGCACTCATTGCGCGAGCAGCGCACTGTCGAGCCATCGGCCAACACCATGTCCAGCGATTCGACAAAGGCGGCGATGGACCCCTCGGCGTGGTGGTTCTTGCCGTGCACATCCGCGGCAATGCAGCCGCCGAGCGTGGGGAACTTAGTCCCCGGCGTAA
>VXZF01000676.1:0-1677 GCA_009845645.1 Gemmatimonadota bacterium
AAAAACTCTCTTGGCATTGAAACAATGGCAAGGGCAAACTAGGCGCGGCCGTGCCATCCAGTCTTGCACGCGATGCGGACTTCGGCGATCTATTTTTCCAATCTACTCTTATCCTTACATTATAAAGTCTATGACCGCCATGACCGCAGACCAAAAGACCCTAGCGCTCTCGTCCAGCGAAGAGCGAGATCAGCAGCTAGTAGAATACCTCCGCGACCTAGCATTGGAGCAGATGCCCGCCGAAGATCTCTTGCGCTGGGCCAGCGAGACCTTTCCCGGCCGGGCCGTACTCAACACCAGCTTCCAGTACACCGGCGTGGCGATGATCCACATGGCGACGGCGATGGGGCTGAACTTGCGCTTTGCCACCATCGACACCCTCCGGCTCCACCCCGAGACCTACGCCTTTATGGAGGAAGTCCGAGCGCGCTACGGCTGCCACTTTGAGGTCATCCAGCCCAAGCGCGGCGATGTCGAGCGGATGGTCGTGCGCCACGGCGAATACTTGTTTTTCGACTCAAAGGAAAATCAGGAGCACTGCTGCCATGTGCGGAAGGAATGGCCTAACAACGCGCTGTTGCAGACGGCCGACTGCTGGATTTCGGGGCAGCGCTGGGACCAGTCCGAGCACCGCCAGCAGACGGCCAAGAAGGCGGCCTTGATCGACGAGTACAGCACCCGGCGCAAAATAGTCAAGCTCAATCCATTGGTCGATTGGAGCGAAGAGGAGCTAATGGAATTTACGCGGGCAAACGACTTGCCGGTGCATCCGCTCTACGGCCAAGGCTACCCGAGCTTTGGCTGCATCATCTGCTCCACCCCGATCCGGCCCGACGAACCCAAGCGCAACGGTCGCTGGCGTTGGTTCAACGAACAAGCCGACGGTGCAGACGACCACAAAGAGTGCGGGCTGCACTACAACATCTGAAGGAATCTGAGCAATGGCCCAAGCCTTGGAATGGCGCTACCACCGCCCCGGCTGAACGAGCTGCAAGCGCGCACAAGAGTTTCTTGTGCAAAACGGAATTGCCGACGGCATCGTGCAGAGCGCGACCAAAGAACCGGTCGCAGGTACGGCGGCCCTCGCCCTGTTCGAGGACGCGACCGAACTATTCGTCGCCCAAGGGCAGCGCGTCCTCCGCTTCGACTTGGTGGCGCAACGGCCCGCGGACGAGGAATTGCTTCAGCTTCTGTTGGGACGTTCTGGCAAACTCCGGGCACCCGCATTTCGCTGCGGCACGCGCCTGATCGTTGGTTATAATCAGGCGCTGCTGCCGACGGCGTTGGATTAGATGCGTCGTGGTCTCAGCGCATGATCCCCATCTACGACTGCGCCTATCTCCTCTTAACTGAACTGTGCGGATAGACCCGCTCCCACCCCACCGCACCGAACACCTTATCGGCCCACAGCGGACCACTTTCAGAGGCATCTACCAAATTGTAGGAATGCGAAGCCTGCACGGAGCGCATGACCTCGCGCCAGAGCGCGGCGTCTAAGTGCCGGTATTCGGCCGCATGCGACGCGGATTCGGCGAGGTTGTGCTGCTCTTGGGGATCTTCCTGCAAATCGAAAAGCCCAGCCGCGCCATTGCCGTACTTCACCAGCTTGTGCCGTCCGTCGTAAGCCATCCAGCCGGATTGCAAGCCGCCGACTAGCATGTCGCGCGGAGAATCGCC
>VXZF01000676.1:1777-4255 GCA_009845645.1 Gemmatimonadota bacterium
GCCGAATAGTGGGCGCGCACCGTGCGCTTCTGCTCCTCGGTGTAGGGACCTTCGGTCTCTGGGGTCCAGATCGGCGCACCCGGCCGAGGCCGGGGATGGATGCCCTCGCGGACATCGCGGTGGATGGGATCGCCGGGGGCGGGATCGGGAATTTTATCGACATCTACTTTAGCCAGAAATTCCGGCGTGGGGTCGTAGGGATCGTGCGGGCCGGGAAATCCCACCATGCAGGCGAAGGGCCGCTCGTCGTCGTACTCGCGGATGAAGCGCGCTGCCTCCTCGCCGACGAAGTAATCCCAGTAGCAATCCCAAGGCAAAAGCGACACGCAAGCGCCGCGCTGCTCATCGTATCCTTCGTGCTCCTTGCCCATGTACTTGCGGTGGCCGCGCTGTTGCAAATAGTGCCAGTAGTCGTCTTGGATGTTGACCCACACCTTGTCCTCGCAGGCGATGCGATGTTGGAAGCCAAAGGAGGCTTCCCACGGGTAGAAGTGCATCTTGCCAATAGCCGAGGTGAGGTAGCCGTGATCGGTCAACATCTCCGCCCAAGTGCGGATGCCGCACGCAGCGTGGTCCGGTCGCAGATGGTTGCCGTTGGTCAGCACGTGATTGCGCCAAGCATTGAGACCAGTCAGCAGCGAACAACGCGCCGGCACGCAGACCGGATGCAAGCTATAGGCTTGGTCGTAGCGGATGCCCTCAGCGGCAATGCGGTCGATGTTGGGCGTGGAAACGTGGGGAGCACCGTAACAACTGAGAAAGTCGTGGCGCATCTGGTCGGGCATGATAAACAACAAATTGGGTCGGTCGGGCATGATTCTATTCCATTCGTTAGGGTGTTTTCGCGCCCGCCTGCGCTTCGGCCCAAGCGCGCAGCGGCACGTCAGCGGCGTCTTTGGTCAGCCAATGTTGGGACGATGGCGCAACCTCTGGGTTTTCCCCCAGCGGATTGCCGCCGCTGGGCAGGGCACCCAAAAGCTGCTGGCGAATCGGCGAGCAGCGCGCCAGTAGCGCCGGATCCTGCTGGATGTAGTCGGTCGGGCGCAGCCAGCGGTAGTGGTAGCCCACGTGCATGATTTTGCGCGTCCGCGGCGACTGATTGGGGCCAACGCAATGCCACGTTGCCGTGCGCCACAGCACGGCCGAGCCGGCCGGGAGCCGCAGTTCCAGCGCCTGTTCCGCCGGCACTTGATACTCCATATCGCGCAGCTCTTGGGGGCATCGCTTGTAGCTGCCCGGCACCAACCACAGATTGCCGCAATTGGATTCGGTCATGTCGAAGAGAACGTAGAAGACCTTGATCTCCATAAACGGCAAGCGTCCATCGAGCGAAGGCCCGATAAAAAGCTCGGGACTGGCCAAGTCGGGATGCCACACTACATTGCGATAGCCGGCCTCCTGATCGGCTCCCCGTCCACTGCCCACAGCCCCGGGCTGCATGTCGTGCGGGTACGGCGGGCGGTAGTCGAGATGCGTGGTGCGTATCTGGATATTCCAGCCGATAGCATCGACCACCAGCGGCAGCATTCGCGGATGATCCACCAAGTTGAGAAAGGCATCGTGCTGCGCCAGAGCGTTGCGCACCTGAAAATGCGTTTCCGCCGCCAAGCCCTGTTCCTTTTGAATGCGTGCGACCACTTCATCGGCGGCCGCCGAGAGCCGGGCCAGTTCCTCAGACGTTAGAAAGTGTTCGAGGACGATAAAGCCCTGCTCGGCAAAGTCGCGTTCTTGCTCGCGGGTCATCGCTATGGACATTTTCGTCTCTTGGTGAGGTCAGGTGAGGGGGCATTGACAAACAAAGTAAAAAACATCGGGCGGCTCATACAACGCTAGGGGCACGGACCAGCCGCTTGAACAGGTCACCGCGCTCGGCGTAACTGGAAAACTGATCGAAGCTAGCGCAGGCCGGCGAAAGCAGTACCACGTCGCCCGTTTGCGCCAGATGGCGGGCAGTGTCCAGGGCTTGTGCTAGGTCGCGGCAGCAGTGGACGATCTCGCCCGCGCCCGCTTGCTGTACGACAGCGGCAATGCGCGGGGCCTCTTGGCCGATGAGCAGCACGGCGCGGACATTGGCCTCGGCAATCGCAGCGCCCAAGGCGCTGAAGTCGGCCCCTTTGGAAGCGCCGCCCACGATCAACAGCAGAGGCGCGTCAAAGGCGCGGATGGCAGCACAGGCAGCATCGACCGTTGTGGCCAATGAGTCGTTGTAATAGGTAACGCCATCGCGCTCGGCAACGCATTCGAGGCGGTGGGGAAGACCTGCAAAGGAGCGAATGGCCTCGGCAAAATGAGTCGCTGGCGCACCAAAAGCCAACGCGCCAGCTACGGCAGCGGCGACATTGCTCCAATTGTGCTGTCCCCGCAGAGGAATGTCTTCTACCGGACAAATGACGGTCGGCTGCGTCCCAGAGCAGCAGGCCCACAACTGGCCGTCAGCGATCCATGCGCCCGGAATGCTCGGAGCAGTTGTGCTAAAGG
>VXZF01000412.1 GCA_009845645.1 Gemmatimonadota bacterium
TTGGGAAAGAGGCCGCGCTTGTGCATTAGGTAGCGCTCGACCACGATGAAGCCGTCCAAACCCCCTTGGATTTGCAACGTACACAGCGCGCAGATCGGGAAATAGATCTGGTACGCGCGTCTTTCGTCGCCGGCTGCGAGGGCGCGCCACAGGGCCACCGTGCCGTCGAGCAGCTCGACGCCGGGAATGGTTCCGCGAATGCCGCGGCGGAAGGAGTCGATCAATAGCAAGCCGCCGCTGCCTTCAAATATACCGGCTTGGCCCTGAGTTTGATCGCGCAGGGCCGAAATGCAAGGCCCCAAGGGAGTGGCCTCGGGTTTGAAGAGGACGCGGTCGCCGTAGTCGCCAAAGAGCGACGCTTGAAATTCAATGCTCATGGGATTGCCGACATACGAGCTGGCGTCTTGGATCATGACCGGGATGGAGACCTCGGTGAACAGAGCGGTAAAATAGGCGCGCAATTCGCTCTCGCCCAAGGCGCGGGAAATAGGCGGAATGGCCATGACGGCCGCCGCACCGCCGTCTTCAGCGGCGCGGGCGTAGAGCCGGGCCTGGGCCGTGCCCTCGGCCCCAACGCCAACGATGACCGGGCCGCGCCCACGGGCAAACTCCACTAGCCGCGCCGGAAGCGCCAGCCGCTCGTCAGCCGTCAGGCGCAACAGATCAGATACCAAGGCGAGACAAAACCCGTGCGCCCCCGTCTCAAAAAGGTAATCGACTTCGCTTTCCAATACGGTGTAGTCAATGGCTTGGTCGTCGGTGTACGGCATGTGGACGACCGGCAGGACGTTTTTGATTTCGTAGCTCATAGTCGTTGACCTCGGCGTGCGCGGCGCAGAATGGCAAAGAGGTATTCGGCGATCTCGTCGTTGGCCGCGGCCAAAAAGTGCCCGAATTTGCGGCGCTGGGTATAAGTCGGGCGGCGACGTTGTCCAATATAGCAGCGTGCCCCGGCTTCTTCGGCAATCAGCGACGGCGGGCCCACGTCATAGACTTCGACTTGGCGCGTCAGGTACGCGCACAACGCGCCCTCAGCGATCTCCGTCAGGACCAATGCCGCACCAATGGGGCTTTCGCGCGGGGCCAGCGCGGGACGGACGAGAGCTTGATAAGGACGAGCCTTGGAGGAAATGAAGACTTTGTTCGTGCGCGGCTCCTTGGGTAGCTGCAAGCGACGAGGGCGACCATTGCCGACGCGCACGAAAGCACCCTTGCCCTTGATGGCGGTAAAAATTTTGTCCTCCGAGGGCCGCGCGACAATCGCGGCCAGCATCTGGCCATTGCAAGCCAAGCCGATGACAATATGATAGGGAGCATCGCCCCGTTTGAAATGCAAGGTACCGTCGATGGGGTCGAGAATGACGACGTAGGGCGAGGTGTTGCCGGCAAAGCGCTTTTTGAGCGGCGTGCGCTCTTCAGCGATGCAGCGCACAAACGGGAAGTGCTGGAGCACAGCCGCGAGGAGGATATCCTGCACGGCCGCGTCGAGGACCGTGAAGGCCGTGGAGGCGTCCTGCGCCTTGCTGCCGGTGAGGCTTTTGTCCGCGGCCTTGCCAATGTCGGCGACTTGGCCGTAGAAAATCAGCGAGGCGCGAGCGCACTGGCCGACGACCGGCAGCAGCGCGTCGATAAAGTCGCCGGGTTCGATGTTTTCGGCCATAATCCTAATCAATAAAAGCGCCCGGCTCCCACGAGGAACCGGGCGCTGATGCTTAGAGCGCTGCTCCTCAGCCGGCCGCTTCCTCTAGCTGATGCTCCTGCAAGGCAGCGACGACCCGGTCCGGGCTCATGGGCAACTCGCCCAGGCGGCAACCCAAGGCGTCGTACATGGCGTTGGCAATGGCGGCCATCGGCGGCACTAAGGGCACTTCGCCGACGCCGCGGATCCCGTGCGGGCTGGCCGGGTTGGGCACTTCGACCAAAATCGTCTCGATCAAGGGGATGTCAAAGGTGGTCGGCATCCGATAGTCGAGGAAGGTTGGGTTGGCCATCTGGCCATCGGCCGTGTAGAAGTATCCCTCTGTGAGCGCCCAGCCAATGCCCTGCACGGCCCCACCCTGGATCTGGCCCTCAACGTATGAAGGGTGGATAGCCTTACCCACGTCTTGCACCGCCGTATAGCGCAAAATCTCGACCTTGCCGGTATCTGGATCGACCTCCACATCGACGATGTGCACGGCGAAGGCATTGCCCGGGCCGCCGGCGTTGATCGTGCCCTTGCCGGTGATTGGGCCGCCGGTGCTGCCTTGGCTGGCAGCGACCTCCGCAAAGGTGAGCCGCTGAGCGGGATCGGATTTGCAGACAAAGCTGCCGTCTTGGAACTCGATGTCGTCCTCGGCGACCTCTAACTGCCGCGCCGCGCGCCGACACATCTCGGCCTTGACGTCCTCGGCCGCGTTGTAGCAGGCGTGCCCCGTGGCATAGCACACGCGGCTGCCGCCGGTGCCGCCGGTGAAGCCAATCGAGCTGGTGTCCGGGATCGAGGGGTTGATGTCCTCGGCCCGCAGCCCCAAGGTCTCGGCGACGATCATGGCCATGGCGGCGCGGCTGCCGCCAATGTCAACCGAGCCTTCGGTCAGGTTGATCGTGCCGTTGTCATTGACGGCAATGGCAGCCGAAGACATGCCGCCGCCGTTGAACCAAAAGCCACCGGCCACACCGCGCCCCCGATAGGGGCCTTCGAGCTTGCTGTGGTAGTGCTCCGAGTCCTTGGCGGCTTGCACGGTTTCCTCGCAGCCGATCTGCCCGTACACCGTGCCATCGGCGCGGCGCGTCCCCTCTTTAGCGGAGTTCTGCAACCGCATCTCCAGCGGGTCCATGCCGATCTTTTCGGCCAACTCGTCGATGACGCTCTCCGAGGCAAAGGCCGCGTTGGGTGCCCCAGGCGCGCGGTAGGCCGAGGACTTGGGCTTGTTGACGACCACATCGTACGCGTCAATGGTGACATTGGCGATGTAATAAGGCGCGAGGATACACTGCGCTCCCGCCCCCACGGCCGAGCCGGGATAGGCCCCGGCTTCGTAGGCCATATAGCAGTGGGCCGCGGTGATGGTGCCGTCGTTTTTGGCCCCCATCTTAATCTTCATATAGGAGCCGGGGGCCGGGCCAGTTCCCTGAAAGACCTCAGTGCGGCTCATGATCATTTTGACCGGCTGGCCGGTCTTGTGCGACATAATGGCCGCGGCTGGCTCCATATAGGTGGGGAACTTGCCGCCGAAACCGCCGCCGATTTCGCAGGGAATAACTTTGACCTTGGAGACCGGCACGTTGAGCACTTCCGACACCTGCGAACGGATCTCAAAAGGCCCTTGCGTGCTCACCCACACAGTGACGCTGCCGTCGTTTTTCCACCACACAGTCGTGTTGTGCGGCTCAATGTAGCCCTGGTGAATGGTCGCCGTGTGGAATTCGCGCTCGACGACCACGTCGGCCTCGGCAAAGCCCGCTTCGAGGTCGCCCATGGCGTGCTGATTGTGGGTGGCGATATTGCTCTTCTTGCCCGTGTCCTCGCCGAGGGCGCGCGTGGTGCGCTCTTCATCGAGGAGCGGGGCGTCGTCGCGCATAGCCTCGCGGACATCGACGACCGGCTCCAGGATCTTGTATTCGACCTCGATTAGGTCGAGGGCCTCTTCGGCAATGTGGGGGCTGACCGCGCACACGGCTGCGACCGCGTGGCCCGTATAGAGCACCTTGTCCGAGGCCAGCGAGTTCTTGGCGATCTCGCGGACGTTGACGGTGGTCTCGCCGATGTTAGAGAGCTTATCGACGGTCTCGACCAAGTCGTCGGACGTGGCCACGGCGCGCACTCCGTCGAGCGCGAGGGCCTTGGAGGTGTCGATCGAGATAATCTCGGCGTGGGGATGCGGGCTGCGGAGGACCTTGCCGTAGAGCAGGCCCGGCAGGCGCACGTCGGCTCCGTACACCGCAGCACCGGTGACCTTATCGACGCCGTCGTGGCGGATGGGGCGGGTGCCGATGACTTTGTACTTGCCGTCGGACGTGTAATCGGGATAATCTTTGCTGGAAAAGGCAGCCATAAGGCACTCCTTCATTTATGTATGGATTAAGTACTTTCAGGAAATCCGCAATCCGTTTTAATCTGAATGCGATAAACGATGCCGTCAAGTGAACCTTTGATGACTATTTCTTGGGAAACCCCGTCGAGCTGGCCTCCGCTCAGCGACGATGAAATCCACGTCTGGTGCGTCGAGTTGGACGCGGCTGGTGAGGAGGCCG
>VXZF01000323.1 GCA_009845645.1 Gemmatimonadota bacterium
ACGCCATCCAGCGCCACGCCGAAAGCCAAGGACTGGCCGTAGTGCGCGAGTACGGGGGCCACGGCATTGGCCGCGAGTTGCACGAGTCACCCTACATCGAAAACTATGGTTTGCCCGGCAAAGGCCCGCTGCTCAAGCCTGGACACGTATTCTGCATCGAGCCGATTCTCTGTCTAGGCAACCCTCAAATCGACCATTTCGACGACTGGACCACCCTCACCTCTGACCGCTCGCTCGCCGCTCACGCCGAACATACCGTCGCCATTACTGAGGACGGGCCGCGGATTCTGACCCTGCCCGCTGTGCCAGCATGAAGGTCACCTTCCTCGGCACTGGCACCTCCATCGGAGTACCGCGCATCGGCTGCTACTGCCCAGTTTGCGCCTCGGACGACCCAAAAAACAAGCGCTTGCGCTGTGCCTTACACTTGGCACATCAAGGCCGGTCAATCCTCGTAGACGCCGGCCCAGATCTCAGAACTCAAGCCCTGCGCTATCAGATCAACCGCGTCGATTGCGTGCTGTTGACTCACGGCCACGCCGATCATCTGCACGGCCTCGACGATGTGCGATCTTATTGCTTTGACCGCGATCAGCCGCTGCCCTGCTATGCGGATTCGCACACCATTGCACGCATCGAACGAGTCTTCGACTACGCCTTTGACAAAGACGCTCCAAGCGCAACGCCGCAGCTAGCTCTGCGTCCGATTGCCGGACCGTTCACAGCTTGTGGACTCGCCATCGAGCCGCTCACCATCTATCACGGCCACTCCCCGGTTCTGGCCTTCCGCATCGGCAACTTCGCCTACGCCACAGACACTAATTACATCCCAGAGGCGGCCATGGCGCGACTGCATGGTCTAGAGGTCTTGGTCCTCGACGCACTACGCTACAAAGAACATCCCACCCATTTCAACGTCGAGCAGGCGTTGGCCATTGTCGCCGAACTCCAGCCTACTCGCACGTACTTCACGCATATAGCCCATGACCTCGACCACCATAAGACCAATGCCGAACTCCCCCCAAGCGTGGAACTAGCCTACGACGGATTAGTGTTGGAGTTGTAAGAAAAAACAAGGATGCCGCCGGTCTCCCGACGACATCCTCGCCTCGATCAAAAGCACTCCAGTTTTAGTTCAACACTTGGACCATCCGCAGTGCTTGCACATCAGACAGCTACTCTCATACGATACCGTCGACCCGCACTCTGGACAGGTCGTCAGCGTCTTCGGCTCACTGCCCTCGACGAAACTGGGCGGCATGTCCTCAGGGGTGACAGTATCGGGCTGCTTGCCTGCCTTCCGCTGCAAATAGCGCTCCATCGCCTTGCCAATGGCATCCGGCGTAGACAGGATCAACTCGCCGTTTTCCCATACTGGGTTTGGGCCTGAAATGCCCTTCAACTCGCTGATAACTTCCTGAGGATCAACCCCCGAGCTCAGCACCAGTGAAATTAGCCGGCTGATGGCCTCAGACTGGGCGGCGGCGTTGCCGCCAGACTTGCCGATGGTACTGAAGACTTCGCATATCCCGTATTCGTCTTCGTTGATCGTTACGTAGATCTTGCCCTCGCCGGTGTTGATCCGCTCGGTAATGCCCGCGGTGACGGCCGGGCGACGGCGACGGTGGAGGAAGCCATCTGGCCCCATGTAGTTAGGGGCCTCCACAGCCGGAGTTTCAGCTTCCTTCTTGTCGGCTTGGCCCTCGGTCTGCAGAATGCCCTCGCGGCTGCCCTCGCGGTACACCGTCACGCCCTTGAGACCTTCCTTGTACGCGGTGATGTAGATGTCGGCGACCGTCTCTAGCGTGATGTCTTCGGGCAGGTTGATCGTCGAAGAAATACTACTATCGGTATACTTCTGGATCACGCCCTGCATCTTGACGCGGAAGTAGGGGTCGATTTCGTGGGCCGTCACCACGTAATCGGGCAGGTCCTCGTCGTCGCCGAAGACGCGCTGGATGAGCGGGTGATAGACCTTGTACTCGCGAAAACTCTCGCCGTCGTCCTGTTTTACCCGGCGGGTGTAGCTAGTGCAAAAAATCGGCTCAATCCCCGAACTCGTCTGCGCCACAATCGAACCCGTGCCCACCGGCGGCATCGTGATCAAGGTACAATTACGCAGGCCGTGCTCGGCGATTTTCTTTTGCAGCGATTGGGGTAGGCTCTGGATGAATTTGCTCTGCTCGATGCCCTCCCAGTCGAAAAGCGGAAAGGCCCCCTTCTCCTGCGCCAATTCGACGGACATTTCATAGGCGTTGTGGCAGATGGTGGACATAACGCGGTTTATAATTTCCAAGGCCTCGTCCGAATCGTACTTACTCTGCATCAGGACTAGCGCGTCGGCCATGCCGGTGATGCCCAAACCCACCCGCCGATCAGAGGCTACGGCTTCGCGAATTTTGGGCAAGGCATGATTGTCCATGTTGTACTCAATGACATTGTCCAAAAAGCGGGTCGCCACGCGTGCGGCCTCCCCCAGCGCCTCGTAGTCGAATTCGCCGTCGGCACTAACGAAGTTCACCAGATTGAGATTGCCTAGGTTGCAGGCCGTGTACGAGGCCAGCGGCTGCTCGCCGCAGGGATTGGTGCTAGTGAGCGGATTGACGTATTCGACATTGTGATACTCGCGCATCGTGTCCCAAAAAATAATCCCCGGCTCGGCACTGGCGTGGGCATTGGCAATGATCTTGTCCCACAATTGGCGCGCCTTGACCGTACGGAATACTTTGCCATCCCAGCGCAAGTCAAAGTCCGAGTCGTCCAATACAGCCTGCATGAACTCGTGGGTAATCAGCACGCTGATGTTGGCGTACTGCACTTTAGTGCGATTGGCGTCGTTTTTGATGGTGATAAAGTCTTCGATATCGGGATGATCAACCCGCAAAGTCAGCATCAAGGCACCGCGGCGGCCGGCTTGGGAGACGGCATTGGTGCTCTCGGAGAGCAGGTTCATAAAGGCGGTGCAACCCGGCGAAGCATCCACCGTGGCGTTGACCGGGGCTCCTTGCGGCCTGAGAATCGACAGATCCGTGCCGACGCCACCGCCCGTGCGGTACACCATGGCCGACTCGCTCAAACAACGATAGATGCCTTCTAAGCTATCTTCTTCAATGGGAATGACATAGCAGTTGGACAGCGTCGGCTTGCGCCTAGCCTCATCGCGGCCAGCACCGTGCATGACGCGCCCGCCGGGGATGAACTTGAAGTCCATCAATAGCGAGAAAAAGCGGTCGTACCAGTATTGGGGGTCCTTCTCCACCGAGGCCATAGCCCGAGCGATGCGGTCCCAGATGTGCAGCGGGCCGGTTTCGCCGGGTGCCAAGTACTTGTTGCGCAAAACGTCGATGGCGAGGTCGTTGTCGCCGTAATAGGTCTCAGCATCAGCGGCGCGGGCCAAGAGAGCATCGTAGCCGTTGCGCTTGAGTCCGTGATTTTCGAGCTGGACTAATAGCTCTTCAAAGCGGTGGGCAACCACAGGATCTTTCTCAATTTTAGATGCCATTACGGCCCTCCTTTTGAAGCAAAACAAGACCTTGTCCGCGCCGCGAGGAGGGAGACCGTCGCGGAGGTTTGCGTTGACCAAGAATTGTTAGAATGTACTGAAAGTGGGGAGTGAACAAAAGTGCAGATCTTGTGACTACACTATCTTTAGAATCTTGCACTTGCTCTACACAAGATGTTGTGTTTGTCCAAAAAAAGCAACAATGGAGGGCTTGTCAAGCGAAAAACAAGGATGCGCTAAAAAAAACAGAATCGGCCTTAATTATTGGCCAATTGCTCCAGTTCGCGCATGAAATCGCTCTTGTCCTTGAACTGGCGATAGACCGAGGCAAAGCGCACATACGCCACCTCGTTGAGCTGACGCAGATGCTCTATGACTCGCTCGCCGATTTGCTTGGAGGGAATTTCCTTCACGTTGAGATTGCCCACTTCGGCCTCGACCTGATCGACGAGTTGCTCAATCTCCTCGGCCGAAACGGTCGTCTTGTAACAGGCTATCTGTATCTTGTCGAGCAGTTTGCTGCGATCAAAAGGCTCGCGGCGACCATCGGCCTTAATGACGGATAGGGGCACGTTCTCGATGTATTCATAGGTTGTGAAGCGCTTGTCGCAGCTTGTGCACTCGCGGCGACGACGAATCGCCATACCTTCGCGGCACGACCGCGAATCCACCACCCGATCTTCTTCACAATTGCAATAGGGACACCGCATAGACTAATCCTCCTAGCGTACGG
>VXZF01000385.1 GCA_009845645.1 Gemmatimonadota bacterium
GCCGCCGTGGCTGTTGCTCTGGTACCCGCTGGTGCGGATGGGATCGTTGTGCTCGCTGCCGCGGCGCGCAGACGAAGCGCTGCCCATGCCTATTTCGCAGGCTTGCACGGCGTGCAGGCCGCCGAGGCTACCCATCAGGCGCAACTTCAGGCTTTGGTACAGCGGCTCGCCGATGAGGGGAGGCACGTTGACGGCCACTACTTCGAGCGCCGCGCCGATGGAGTCCTGTTCTTTGCGGGTCTTGGCAATCAGTTCGGCCGCTTGATGAGCGAAGTCTGCATCCACCGTGCGGAGCGGTCCGCGCTCTAGATCGATTTCGAGGGCGGCACACGTTGCAGGAGACAAGTGCTGCTCGTCGGCCTCGACGACTAGTTCGGCGATTCGTGCCGCTAGGGAAACGCCCGTCTCTAGAGGCCCGACTTGGCAGATCGAAGAGAAAATGGCCGTGCCGAAGTGCTCGGCTAGATAGAGGCGGGCGATGGTGCCGCCGATGACGTCGGAGATGGTCGAGCGATAGCTGGAACGCCCGCCGCCGCGCACGTCGACAAAGCCCCGCGATTTGTAGTGCTTGACTAAGTCGGTATGCCCAGGGCGGACGTGGCCCTGCGGCCCGGCGAACTGCTTGTAATCGCTTGAGCGCTTGGCGGCTGAGAGCACGGCTGCGGCGATCGGCTCGCCCGTAGTGAAGCCAGCTTCATAGGTGTGCACCGGCGTATCGTCTTCGTCTAGGTGCAAGTGCAGTGCCGGACCGGATAGGAGCTGGTCGTGATCCTCTGAATAGAGGCCGGATAGCAGGGCGACTTGATCGTCTTCCCGCCGGGGGGTGCCCAGCTTGTTGCTGCCGGGACGGCGGCGGTCGAGATAGTGCTGGATCTGGGCGCGCTCCACCCATAAGCCGGGGGGACAACCGAAGACCGTGGTGACGATTGCCGGCCCGTGCGATTCGCCTGCTCCGGCAACGCCAAAAAGCGGTCCGCCGAGTACTTCCATGCCAAAGGCTCCTTTGCCAAAGAGTGCAAAAAGGTACGGTTTTGCCCTGTGGTCGGCAATCGGCGCGCTACAAGTTATAGGCTATACACAAGGGGCGAAAAAGCGATTTTTTTGTTATTTTTTAGCAACACAGAGAGGCGATTAATGGCAACCAACGAGAAGGAGCGCGGTGTTCCGAATGGCCGATGCAAGAAGCTCGAAGCTGAACTGCGCACGGAACTGATCGCGGCTCAAGAGCGGTTGCAGCAAGCTCGATTTCCAACTCTCATCGTCTTGGGTGGCTTCGCTGGTGCTGGTACGAGCGCGGCGAGCAACGCGCTCAGGCAGTGGATGGACTCGCACGGCATTGCGGTTTGCGCCTTTGAGCCACCGTCCGCAGAAGAGCGCGAGCGCCCGGAGTACTGGCGCTATTGGCTTTCCCTCCCGCCGAAGGGAACCATCGGCATATACTTGAACGGCTGGTACGATCGCCTACTGCGCGACTTGGCTCATGGGCGCAGCGATGAGGAGGCCTTTAAGCGCTACGTTGGCCGTATCACGGCCTTTGAGAATGAGCTGGTCGTCGATGGTGCGCTGCTGATCAAGCTGTGGATCCACTTGGACAAAGAGGCGCGTCAGCAACGCATTGCAGACTTGGAGCAGAACCCGCTAACCCGCTGGCGGGTGAACGCGGATGCGCGAGAGGGCTTGAAGTACTACGACGAGTTCAAACGAGCTGGTGATCGCTTGCTGCAAAAGACCGATAACCGCGGCGCTCATTGGCAGGTTGTCGACGGCAGCGACCCTCACTGCGCGTTGGCGGTGGGTCATGCCGTGCGCGACGCCATCCGCCAGCGTCTAGGCGAAAAGAAGAGCCTTCCCAAACTCATCGAATCAGACTGGCCGTCCGCGCCCAACGTGTTGACTCCATTGGACATGGAACAGCGGGTAGTCAAGAAGGAATATCAAGCTCTGCTCGAGCGATACCAAGGCCGGCTCTATCGCTTGACTCAGCAGGCGCGCCGCAAAGGCGTCTCGACCGTCTTGGTTTTCGAAGGGGCCGATGCCGCAGGCAAGGGCGGGATCATCCAGCGCCTGACTGCCGCTCTCGACCCCAGTATCTATCAGATCATCCAAGTTGCCGCTCCCACGGAAGAGGAACACGCCCAACACTACCTCTGGCGCTTTTGGCGTCCCCTGCCGCGCGCAGGCCGGATGGTGATTTTCGACCGCAGTTGGTATGGCCGGGTGCTAGTCGAGCGCGTCGAGGGCTTTGCCGACGAAGCGGCTTGGCAGCGGGCGTACGGCGAAATCAACGATTTTGAGGCTCAGCTAACAGACCACGGCGTGGTGGTGGCCAAGTACTGGATTCACATAGACAAGGACGAGCAATTGCGGCGCTTCAAGGCGCGGCAGGTGACTCCGCACAAGCGCTGGAAGATCACCGACGAAGATTGGCGCAACCGAGAGAAATGGGACGAGTACGAGGCCGCGGTTGACGACATGGTAGCGCGCACCCACACGACCGCTGCTCCCTGGACCTTGGTGGAGGGCAACGACAAACGCTTCGCCCGCCTCAAGGTCATCGAGGCGTTTTGCCAGCAGCTAGAGCAAGCGCTCGCTAGCGGATAGTGGGCTTGGCCGTAGGTTGCCGTAAGGAGAGACTTGAGGAAATGGCTAGGGTGCAATTTCAGCGCAACAAACACATTTCCGGTCCGGTGGGCGAAAGTTGAAGACTTGCGCGTTCAATCGAACTATTGCCAGAACGCATCCGCAACGGTTCATACAGCGTTCGATTCGAGATCTGGGAATTACCGCTATCTAGGGCAGGTCCTTGAAGTTCCCAAGGATCAGTACGAAGCCTGCGTGCAGCAGATGCGCGACCGCATCGCACAGGGCAAGGTTCCGGGCGTTGCGGATCCCGAGACCGCGGCAGCGCTGGTCAAGCAGGGCGCGGTGACCTATACGCAGGCCCGGAACATGGCTCGTGCAGGGAATGTTGATTGCTTGATTTTTGATGCAAAAACGCAACGTGTGACCGCTACGGGTGCGTTGGCGGTCTCGTCTATTATTACCTATGCCCAAGACCTCCACGGCGGCACGAGTAGCCCAGCAGCGGTCAGAGCGGCGTTCCAATCCGCACTCGATCCTCAAAGCAATGGCAGCAATGCGCTTATAACAGGCATCGTTAACGCCCCGTGGTTGCCTTCTTTCGCCAGCATCCAGTTGTTGCGTTCTAAGAATGCTGCTATCGGAGTAGCAGCCGTGCGCAATGGAGCAAGGGCCTTATGGCGTACCTTAAATACTGAGGGCGGGCGCGAGGTTATCCAGCGCATTCCCGGCTTGCTCAAGGTGAGCAGCACCGCCCGCTTGGCCGCTGATAGTGGGCGCGAGGCGGTCCAGCGCATTGCCGCTGGATCACTTGGGAGAGCGGTCTCTGGGGCTGGCGCATTCAATCACGTATCCAGACTCCTCCGTTCCAATGCTATAACCGCGGTCATAACAACCGTGGTGACAAGTGCTCCAGACTTCTACCGAGCCGCTTTCGTCGGCTCTATTTCTTGGCGGCAGTTTGCCAAGAACGCCACAGTGAATGCGGCCGCCGTTGCAGGGGGTGTTGGCGGCTGGGTCGGCGGCACGGCCGTAGGGGCCGCCGTTGGCAGTGCTGTGCCTTTTATCAGCACGGCTATAGGCAGTTTTATCGGTGGCGTCGTAGGTGGATTGGCAGGTGGCACTGGGGCTCAGTTTTCGGCCAAGGCTATTGCCGATCGCGTGGTTGCCGACGACGCAAAGGATCTGATTACAGCAATGGAAGATGAGGTACAATTGCTGGCAAGCGAGTACATGCTCACGGAAAACGAGGTTGAACAAATCGCGGCGGTAGTTGGAGAGACCGTGAATCCGAAGTGGCTGCGCAGCATGTACAAGGAGACGAACAAACCCGCTAAGGCCCATGCCCGTCGCAGCTTTGTCCGCACTAGGTTTGAACCAAAATTTGCAGCAATCATTCAAAAGCGGCCAAGAGTTGTGCCTCCTTCAGTTGAAGAACTAGGTTTAGACGATGTTGACTAGGGCATCCACAAAAGTCGCCCTATTTCTCCTGCATCCGCACCGGCGATGCCGCTAGCCCGTCGGTCTTTATCACCTCGTCGTTTTTATTAACCTGACCAAATTCTAGCACACCCGTCGGACAAGACTGCACGCAGGCGCTACAGCGCACGCACTGCGGGTCGGCCATGGGCAGC
>VXZF01000501.1 GCA_009845645.1 Gemmatimonadota bacterium
TTGACGCCGAAGTCAACCGCCGCATGGAAAGCGCCCAAGGGCCGCTGTCTGGGCGGCCGCGCTATATTTGGGAAGCATTGCGGCACGTCGTTAGTTACCAGCCGATCCGGGTTCGCCTCTGCGGCGACTTCGGGGAGATTGAGCAAGAGGTACTGCTAGTATCTACGGCCAATGCGCGGAACTATGGAGGCGATTTGCGCGTTGCCCCAGATGCCGACCTCGGCGATGGTCTCTTTGACGTGGTCGTCGTCGATGCGGTGCCGCGGCGGGCGATTCTGCCGCTGATGCTCCGGCTTTTTTGGCAAGGACACGTCCGCCATCCAGCCGTGCGCATCGAGCGCACGGCCCGCCTAGCGCTATACACTGACGAGCCGCACCGCGTGTATGCAGACGGCGACTATCTAGACCAGACGCCAATAGTGCTGGAAATTAGCCCGGCGGCCCTGCGGGTGGTGGTGCCGAGTTCTTGCTCTCAGGGGGTGCGTTGTTGATATTGCCCTAAGGGGCGGATTTCAATCACGACTTCTTCCACAGCGTCTTTATGGCTACCCGAGCACAGCAAATACGCCTTGGCATCTTCTTCTTGGTTTCGCTCGCCGTCCTCGCGCTCTTTTTCATCGTCGTCGCCGGCAGCCATCTCCTGCACCAGCGCGATACCTATTACATTGAGTCTAACTCGCCGGTCAGCGGCCTCAACAAAGGCGCAAACGTCAAGTACTTGGGCTTTAGCGTCGGCCGCGTCGAGGACATTGCGATCGCGCAGGATAATCTTGCTACCGTGGTAATTGAGATTTCGATCGAGCGGCGGCTGGCCGAAAATGCTATCCGCACCGATACACAAGCGCGAATGTCCTCGCTGGGGCTCACCGGCCTGAAGTCCATCGAGCTTTTCGGGGGCAGCGACGATGCCCCGGTCCTCCCCCCGGGGTCCACCATTGTCGCGGGCGAGACCTTTTTTAGCAGCATGCAGGAGCGCGCCGAAGTGATCAGTGCCAAGGTTGAACAAACCATCGACAACCTAAACGCGCTGCTGAGCAGCGACAACCAGCGCGCCTTCAATGAATTGCTGAACAACGCGAGCAATCTGTTGGCTACGGCCAACGCGCTGGTCGAGGACAACCGCTCTGCATTCGACGAAACCGCGGCCAATATGGTGGCTGCCAGTCGCTCGCTCGCTCAAGCCAGCGCGACGGTGGCGACGACGGCTGATTCCCTGCACGTCTTGCTCGTGGGTGCGAAACTGCAACAGACGGTTGATGACCTGCAAGCGACGATGCACAAGTTGCGCCAGCAAATGGACGGCCCGGTTCCCCTACTCATCGCGCGGATGGACACCGTGATAACCCATATCGACCAGACCTTTGTGGGCATTGACCAGACCGTGGGGGCCAGCCGGCAGAATCTCCTGCGCGCCATGCAGGAATTGGAGGAAACTTTGCAGAATATCCGCGAAACCACCGAACTAATCCGCGAGAATCCCGCGGTACTCATCCGAGGTAGCAGTAGTGAGGCCCAATAGCCGAGTGAGCCGCTGCGGTCAGGCTCTCATTTTGGCAGCAGTTTTATCCGGCTGCGCCCAGTTGCTAGGCGGCGACACCAAGTTGCCGCAGCGGCGCTATTTTAAGCTGCATATCGAACCCTTGCGCGGTAGCGTGGAAGATTCCGAGCGCCCGTACCCTTTCCGCTTGCAGGTCAAAGGCTTTGAGGTGCCCCGAGCGTATGACCGCACCAACATCATCCGCCGCCGCGATCAGTACGAACTGCAGCGCGACAACATCCACTACTGGATGGAGCGCCCCAGCGACATGATTACCGATGCAGTCAAGCAGCACTTGCGCCAAGCTGATCTCTTTACCTATGTCGGCGGGGATCGCGATTTTTACGAACACCGCCCGGATTACGTACTCAGCGGCTCGGTCAAAGCCATTGAGCGCTTCGACAGCGGCGATTTGTGGGCAGCCCATCTCGTTATGACGATGGAACTGGTAAGGCAGGACGATGGCAAGGTTATATGGCAGGACGATTTCGACGAGGAGAAACAAGTGTTCTCCCCGGCCATGATACACATGGTGGCTGCGTTGAGCGGAATTTTGGGCCAACGGATGCAAAAGGCGATCGGGGAGATCGACTTCAAGTTCAGCAACAATCAGCGGCCCGCGCCTGTCGCGCCCATCGCGTCCGAAGGGGAAACTGCACCGGCGGCCCGAGATACAGTGCTGCAAACCCAAGCCGATCACTACGAACTCATACCGGGGAAGCTGGCCCCATAGGACTTGGCATGGACAAGCTACCCTACCTCCTGATATCCCTGTTGTTGCTCTCCGGCCCAGCACTAGGCGACAGCTATACTTGGGTCGCTCCACCCGGGCGCGGCCAGCTTGAACAGGATCCAACGCTGATTCCCAAGGGCAAGGGCTTCCTGTTCGTGCCGACGATGACCGGTTCTCTCAACGAACCGAGCTTTCTCGTCTTACAGGGCAACAAACCCATCCGCGAAGCCTCCCCCGGCACTGGCGTGTTGCTCTCGCCCGGCAGCTACAAATTACTGGTCGGTTCGGGCACGGACCTCCAGATGATGATCCGCACCGTACCAGTCCAAGAGGGCATGACGACTCTAGTAAAGCCCTTCTGGGCTGGACTAGTCATCAACGTCATGTCTGAGAACCGCGCATCGATCAACGAATCCTATGAACTGTACCGGGAGTCCTCACAGGAAAACTACGGCCTCGGTTTCGGTGTCGAGGAGGAGCGCGGCGAGGCGGTCAAAACTTGGCTTCTGCCTCCGGGTGTTTACTCAGTAGTACGCGTCGGCGACAACGTATCGACTACCCGCAAGTTCAGCGTCCGCTTAGAGCCGGGTGAGTTGGTCCAGCGCAACCTAGTGGTGGACACTAGCGACAATACCTTCATCGGCTTCTACCCGCCGGCTCAATATGGCCTCCTCGCCCAAGTAGTTGACTCGCGCTGGAAAACTTCTTTGCAGCTAAGTGGCTCGCCTCGACTGGCCACCTCGCAGAACACCACCGGTGCGGATCGCTCGGTCCTTTCGCTTTCCGCTGAGATCATCGGCAGCAGCGTCTATAACACGGACCGCCACTACGCCAATCTGCGGCTGGACTTTGAAGAGGGTTTTACCCGCGAGGAGGGCGACGATTTCCGCAAGTCCGTCGATGAGTTTGAGGTCCGCGCTACGTATATCTATCGGCTTTCCAAGCGGATCGGTCCCTATCTGCGCGGGGTGTTCAACACTAGGCTATTCGCTGAAGAGGAGCACTTCGACCCACCGCAGGATCTTCTGATCCGAGATGGCGATCAGGTCGATCGCAAGATGAACATTAGCGAATTTACCCTTTCTCCGCCCTTCAGCCCTCTCGAACTGCGCCAAGGAATCGGCATCAACTCACAGGTCATTAGTAGCTTTCCCCTGAACTTCGACATGCGCGTTGGTTTTGGGGCACGTCAAAGCTATGTTACCGATAGCTTTGACCTAAAGTCCCCTAGCGTCGTCGCCTACAAGTTGGAGGACAAAACCACCACCGGCTTGGAGGCCGTACTGCTCCTGCAGTCGCGTTTCTCACGCTTACCCAGCTTGGACTCGGAGTTTGACCTCCTTATCCCGAAGACAGCCACCGACACTTGGGAATTCAATTGGGAAAATCGCTTGCGCTTGCCGCTTAGTCGCTTCGTCAACGTGGTCGTCGTCTTCGACTTCGAGCGCAAGCCGCCGGTCCAGCGACTGCAATCTAGGCAACAGGTTCTGCTGCGCCTCAACTATTTGCTATGACTTGGGTGCAGAGCGACGACTTGGGGATCGCGCTCGGGGGCGCGCTTGCGGTGCACACCATCGGCAAGCTCGCCCCCCAAGCGCGCAGTCTCATCGCCGAACACCCGCGCTCCGCGCTCCGCGCTGACTTGCGCCAAGTCGAACACCTCGACACCGCAGGGGCCGTCTTCCTGCGCGGCTTGCCCGATCTCGCTCTCTCCTTGGACAAGGAACTTCGTCTCGACGGCTTACCCGCTCACTTGCAGCCCGTTTTTGACTTTGCCACGCCCGCGCCACCGTCTGCCCCACCTGCGCCTTCCCGCGTCGCCCTTGAACGCCTCGGCGCTTGGGTCCGCGCTCATGGCGTGCGCGCGGCCGATTTTCTCTACCTGATGGCCGACCTGCCCTTTTTCTCGGTTAGCGCCTTGTTCCACCGCGAGCAAATT
>VXZF01000547.1 GCA_009845645.1 Gemmatimonadota bacterium
GATGCGCCGCGTGACCGTCGTCTTGCCGGTGCCCGGCCCGCCGGTTAGCACCAGTACCTTGCTGGTGGCGACCAGCTCCACGGCCTCTTTTTGTGCCGGAGCTAATTCCAACTCGTCCTCAGCTTCTGCGGGCACAGCCAATTCTTCGACCGACGTGCCCAAAAGCCGCTTTAGCGACGATGCGGTGCCCACTTCGGCGCGGTGGAGTGGCGGCAGATAGTAGCGCAGATCTTCGGTGACCACGCCGTCAGTGGCGCGCAGGGCCTCTAATGCCGGTGGCAGCAGTTCGGCGTTGATGTCCAAAATTTCGACGGCGCGCTCCATCATTTCCACGGCCGGCAGGTACACGTGACCTTCGTCGGCCGCTTCGGAGAGCAGGTAGCGGATGCCGGCCTGTACGCGCTCGGGAGCATCGCGGCCCAGACCCAAGCGCTGGGCAATGCGATCGGCGATGCGGAAGCCAATTCCATCCACATCGCGCTCTAGGCGATAGGGATCGCTGCGGACCTTTTGAATGGCCTCTTGGCCGTAGGTCTTGAAAATTTTCACCGCGTAGCCAGTGGTAATCCCGTGCGACTGCAAAAAGACCATCACGTCCTTGATTTGCCGCTGCTCGTCCCAAGCCTCGGCAATCAGCTCGACTCTCTTTTTGCCCAGTTTGGGCACTTCCTCTAGCCGGCGGGGATCCGCGTCGATGATGTCGAGCGTTTCCGCGCCAAAGTGATCGACGATGCGCTTGGCCGATTTCGTCCCGACGCCTTTGATCAGACCGGATCCGAGGTACTTTTGTATGCCTTCGAGGGTCGAGGGGTAAACGGCCTTATAGTGCTCTACTTTGAACTGTTTGCCGTATTTGGGGTGATTGGTCCACACGCCTGCGACTTCGACGCTCTCGCCCTCTTGGACGGAGGCAAGCGTCCCCACGATGGCGATCCGCTCCCGCTGGCCCTCTATTACTAAGCGCGCAATGGTATAGCCGTTTTCCGGGTTGTGGTAGGTCAGGCGATCTATAAAGCCCTTATACGATTGGTTCATGTGCTGCGCTCACCAGATGAAAGCACTGTACAGCAGGGCCATACTCCCCGCGCCCAGCGCGCCACCCGCGCCGATCTGCATGGGAGTATGCGCCCGCAAGTAAAGCCGCGCCCAAGCGACGGCTGGCCAACTGAGTAAGAAGGGCCACGCCGCGCTGCCGACGCTGATCAACAATACACAGGTTGCCCCCCCAACACCAGCCGCGTGAATGCTGATCTTGTAGGAGCGATTGATCCACCAGACCAAGAGCGTGTTGACGACACAGGACGCGGCCGTGACCAGCATTAGGGGCGGAGCACCGATCCCGTAGAGGGCCGCTCCCCCCAAGGTGTAGCAAAGAGCGCCCAGCAAGAGCAAGGTAGCGCGCTTGTTGCGGTCGTCTGTATAGGCTTTGTCGAGATAGCCCGAGCGCACTAAGTACCAGAGTAGCAACCCAGGTACCACAGAGAAGGTGACGATCGCCACCGAGCCGGCGAGCCAGTCGCCCAACAGGTGCGCTTGGACGCTGAAGACCAAGAGCGCCAACAGTGCGGGATTGAGCAAGTGGGAGAAGAAGTGTGCGACTTGGTGCGGGTATAGACGAAAACAGGGACGAGCTAATTGCTCGCCCCCGTTTGTGCCTTTTGCCATTTTTTTCCGCTAGCCGCGCCGCGGCCGGGCGGCTTCTCATCGCTTTCTAACACAAAGCCGATAAAGCGCTTCTGCCCAAGGGTCTTCAAATACTGGAGGAGGGAGACCTCGGCCTCCTTGCGATTGAGCTGGTATTTGTCGCTGAGTTCTTCGATCATCCTACCGACCGAGTTGCGGCCATTGCACATCCGCCAGACCTCGCTGCCGACCTCGTCGAGGGTGATCTTGCGCTGTCTGGGGATGTAGAAAAACTTGGACAGCAGCCTCACCTTCCAGGTGTCTTGACGCTTTATTAAGACCTGGATCTCGCCGTTGTCGTTGTTTTCCCAGCGCAGAGACTCATTGCGCGTTGGCCGCGACGCCAGCATGGCGGCTCGGCTCAGCTTGGGTCCCTTGTCTTTCGATAAAATGCCCATCTACTACCTTGGCGACTAGATCGTCTGCTGCGTCTTTCTTGCGGTAGAGGTGCTCGACGATGAATATCTTGTCGATGCTGGTATCGCGCCAGACGCGCCCCCGCATATATAGACGCGGCCTCGGGTTTATAAAGGGCAGGGGACGCAGTAGCTGACGCCAGCGGCTGCGCGGCCGCCCCTCGACGCGAATGCCCTCGTGTTCCTGGACGGCTTCTGGAGTAATATCCACTACGAAGTCACGCAATTGCTTCTTAAAAAAAACCGGATACCAGTCTTGAATGTGCGCGTCTTTGAGCATGATCCGGGCCATGCTCAACCGATGCACCTTTAAAACTTGTTTGCCGAGGGAAAACTCAAGCTCGATGTGGCCCGACTTGAGGGAATGGCTTTGTAGCTTGAGGTCGCTGGGCGCAAAAAACCGCAAGCCGTACACGCTCCACAGATGCACGTCCTCGGCTTCTTGATCGACGAGCGAGCTGAACACGGCCTCGGCTTGCTCGGGCAAAAACTCGTCTAGCTTGGCCAGCACTCGCAGGAGCACTACCCGCCCGGATTTCAAGGCGAGCGCTAGGTTGTATGCGCGGAAGTCGGCCTCCCAGATGAAGACCTCGTATTCGCGGCCTTCGAGGAACTTTTTGTTTTTGAGGAAGCGGGCGCGGCGCTGAACCTCAAAGGGAGCATCGACCTTTTGGGCCTTTTTTTCCAGGTTTGCTAGGTAGCGATCTACCAACTCGGTCAGACGCAGGGCCTCGCCGCGGCCTTTGAGCCGCCGCCATTCGATTTCAGCACGCACGATTTCGGCGTCGTCGAGGCGGGCATAGCCCTTTTCAAAGTCCCCGTCAACTCGGCCGAGGTTCCAATCGTCGGGCACGGACATCCGCAGTCCTTGCCAAGCGAAATCTACCCGATCGTTCATGCTAGAAGATCAGCACGGAGACCGATTTCTGGATTAGGGCGATCCCCACCGACGCCATACCCATCAGCGCCATACCGCAGGCAAAGCCCACCGCCAGAACCGGGGCAAACAGCCGCCATTCCTGCCGCCCGTACTTATTCCAAAAGTAGTAGCGAGCCAAGAGCGCACCGATGATCTCGGTGACGACCAAGTGCGGCAGAATCGTCAGCGAGCGCACAAAGCCAAAGATCAACAAGATCGGTAGCCCGAGTATGGATAGCAGAATGAAGCTCACCAGCCCGAAGCCGGCCCCAAAGGCGATGACTTCTAGTTTCAGTGCCCTAAAGAGCCAAGGCACGTCGGTGGAGCGCTGGATCCAAGAGCTGGTAAAGAGCGGATCGGTATCGACCTCAAAGTAGAAGGACCATCCGGCCGGTACGGCTCGTTCGGTCTGCACTTCGAGGGTCGGGCGGGGTTCGCGGATGACGGTGTCCATCGCTGGCCCCAGCGGCGCAATCGCCGGCAGGCCCTCGACCACTTCCTCTTCGGCTAGCTGCTCGTCGCGCAGGTAGCGCTCGGCAACGATGTCGGGTGCCCCTTGCTCGAAGTACGAGTAGAAAACTTGGGTCGGCATCCACGGGCCGACTTGGCCGCGCTTGCCGTTGGAGTCCAGCCACTCCTGATCCACTAGCCGCACCCGCCAGTACCACCACTCGTTTTCGATCAGGTTAGCCGGAGTCCATCCCGCTTGATCTTTGTCTATGGCCAGTTCGCTGCGCATGGTGCCGGTGATAAAGAGACATTGCTGGTAAGCGCGCAGACGCCACATGAGCTGGGCATAGGGGTAAGAGGCCGACGGGATCGGTGCCAGTTTCCAGATATAGGAGCCGTAGAGAAAACTGGTAAAGAGCACGATGGGTACCATGAAAATCTCGGCGCGGATGATGCTGGTAAACTGGGTGCCAGTCAATTCGATTTCGCGGAACTTCTGGGTTTGGGCACCGTAGTTGCCCAAGGGAAACGGAATGAACCAGATGTCAACACCGCGATACCCAGAGAGAATAATCGTGGCCTCGCGCACGAAGGGAACGTCCACTGTCTGTCCTACCATCCCGACTAGGCGAGCGTTGACGAAGGACTGAAAGGGCGTGAATACGAAACCAAAGAAGAGGAAGAACCATATAAATTGGGCAATGCCCGGCAGCAGCCAAGCGGCGATGCCGATCAGGCC
>VXZF01000266.1 GCA_009845645.1 Gemmatimonadota bacterium
CTAGGTCCGCTTCGCCCCAACTGCTTTTGTGGGTGTACGCCAACGCGGCAATGTCTGGCTCCTTGAGCCGGTGTTCGGTCATCTGCACCGAGCGCGCCAGCGGGAAGAAGCTCATCGTACCGGCGGATAGCTTTTCGGTGATCGGATGATCGCCGTAGTTGATGACTACCGGCACTGAGACGTCCGCGCCAAAGAGCTGGCCCAAGCCGCTCAAATCGACGACGAAGTCCTGCCCCAGCTCGACCGAGTACTCGTTCAACAGCGCCTCAAGCCCTGTCGGCTGGCCTGGGTCGAGCAAAAACAGCGCGCTGCCTCCACGGGCCAAGTATTGCCCCAGCACTTCGACCTCAGCCGCGGCAAAGCGCTCCTTCGGCCCCAGGACCACCACTAAGGTGGCGTCGTCGGGCACCGGCTCAGCGAGCGTCAGCCCTCCCTCGACCGCGAAGTTTAGCTCTTTGAGGCGGCCTTTGAGGGTGGAATAGCCGAGTTCATCTACTTGGTCGAGTTCGGCCTCTCCGTGGCCGCTGGTGAAATAGGCCCTTAGCTCGCGGCCTTTGAGCGCCTTGAGAATGGCATTGCTCAACGCCTCTTCGCTCTGGGCGGTGATGCGCTCCGCGCGCACCTGCCCTTCGTCAATCACTTCAATAATCGAGGTCCCGCGCTCGCGGATGTTGTTCTGCTCGACGCGCAGCCGGTTTTTCTGCGGGTCGAGCAGCTCGTAGTCGAAGTTGGGCGATACATAGCTGTACTCCCTTAAGAGATCCTCAAAGCGCATGTTCTCCATCTCGCCCATGAAGGTCTTGACGCTGACGTACTGGCCGTTGTCTGCGAGGGGCGTGAGGAGTCGGTGGGTATCGTTCGAGAGCGTAAACAGCGCGTCAGCCGTCATGTCCTTGCGGAGGTGGTAGCGGTCGCCGAGGAAGTTGACCAGTGCGGCAATGCCGAGTGAAATCACAATGCCCAACCCGGCCGCGCTCAAGTCGGCCAAGCTCCAACGCCCCTTGCGCGAAACGACCACAATGCCGACCAAGGCGATCAGCCCCGGATAGAGCACCACGCTGAGCCAGAAAATCCACTCGCCGTCGCTTTCGGTCAGGGCGATGGGGTTGTGGCCCGGCTCGCGGGGACGAATCGAGATCAGACCCTCGTCCTCGGCCAGCCAGCTCAGGGCATTGAGCACCAAGTCGCCGTTGCCCTGGACGCCGAAGTACTGGTTGGTGGCAAAGTCCGAATCCCCAAAGACCACCAAGCGCCCCCCCGCCTCGGTGTCTCGGGCGGCGACGGCCAAGGATACCGGCCCGGGCTGATCGACGCCCTCGTCGAGCTTGACCGTCTGATTGCCCTCAGTGGTGAGCACGCTCAAGTCGGTCTCGGCCCAACCGGCCTCCGAGGTCATAACCAAGGGGCCGCCCTCGCGGCCACTGCCCTCGTCAAAGTGCACCGAGCGCCCGAGTTGGAAGAAGGTCATCAGACCCTGGTGCTTGCGCGTGACGGGATGATCGCCGTAGGAAAGGGCGACCGGCGTAGTAAAATCGAGGCCAAAAAGCGAGCCAATGCCGCTGGTGTCAATGACGAAGTCGTCGCCGACCGCCACGCCCCACTCGTCCAACAGCTCTGCTAAGCCGCTGTCGGCGAGCGGGTCCAAGAGCAACAGCAGGGCACCGCCTGCTGCTAGATAGGAACGTATAGCCTCGACTTCCACCGGGAATAAGGGCGTGCGCGGGCCAGCTACGACCAGCACGGCGCAATCTTCGGGCACCGCCCCCTCGCGGGCGAGGAAGAGCGAATCTTCGACCGCATAGTCGATCGCCCCCAATTGGACCTTTAACTGCTCTAGCCCATCGGGTTGGTTGACGAGTTGGCGCTCGCCGTGCCCCACCGTCAAGTAGATCCGGTCTTGGCGCTCGCGCGTCAGCTTGAGCAGCGAATTGACGATCTCGCGCTCTTCTAGTTCGGTGATTTGCTGTTGTTTGTCGCCGCTTTCCAACACCAACGTGTCGTAGCGGTGGATGCCGTATTCCTCGGTGCGGCGCGGATCGCGGTCTGGGTCGATGAATTCGTAGCTGAAGCGAGTGTTGTACGTCTCCAACTCGGCCAGCAGCAATTCGAGTTCGGCGTTTTCTCCCCCCTCCATAAAGGCGAGGGCGTGGACATCCCTGTCCAGCGTCTTGAGCGTCTCCACCGTCAGGTCGGCGAGGCTGTGCAGGCGGCCCTCGGTCAGGTCGAAGCGCTCGGGATAGCGGTTGCCCAAAAAATTGACCATCGCCACAATGCCAAAGACCATGATGCCGCCCCAAAAGGCGTTGAGCCAGCGGCCGTACTGACGGAAAAGCGCCGGGTTGAGCAGGCCGGCCGCGGCCACCATCAGGGCACCGAGGGCCAAGTTGAAAAGCCCGACCGAGCCGCTCTCGGCATTGAGCAGATAGGCCAAGCCACCCGCGACCATCAGCGCCGCGCCGACCAAGCCCAAGGGCGTGGTATATGCCTTCATGCTCAGCGCCTCCATCTCCGCGATTCAATGACGCGCGTGGTCAAAAACAAGCAGAAAAAGGTAAAGCTCAGGTAGAACACCACGTCCTTGGTGTCGATGACGCCGCGCTGAAAATCTTCGAGGTGTGCTATAAAGGAAAGGTACTGCAGAATTTTGGCGGCCGTGGGACCGGCAAAGTTCGCCGACCAGTCGATGAGCCAAAACAGAAGCAACATGCCAAAGGTCAGCAGCACGGCGACGATCTGATTTTCAGTCAGCGCCGAGGCCAAGATGCCCACGGAGATGAAGGTCGCGCCGAGGAACAAGTAGCCTAAGTAGCCGGAAAAAATCGGACCCCAGTCGGGCGAGCCGTACACTTCGAGGATGAGAAAGTAGATCAGCGTCAGGCTGACGATGATGCCGTAGAGCGAAAAGCAGGCAAAAAACTTGCCCAACATCACCTCGATGGTGCGCAGCGGCGAGGTCATCAGCAATTCGATGGTCCCCGACTTCTTCTCCTCGGCAAACAGCCGCATGGTCAGCATTGGGATGACCAAGAGCCAGATGAAGTCCATGACCGCGAAGAATTGGGTGATGACCATCTCGTTGAGATTGAGTGCCGGCATCCCCCCCATGCCCATCTGCGCCCGCTGGCCAAACTGCAGGCACCAGAGGTTGAACTGCATCAGGATGTTGCGAAACAGATAGCCCGAGAGAAACAGGAACACGCCGGCGATCACATAGGCGACCGGCGAAACAAAATAGGAGCGCATCTCCTTGGTGTACACCGCGGCAAAATTACGCATTTTAAGCTGCTACCTCCTCGCTAGTCAGGCTCAGGAAAATGTCTTCGAGCGTCATGTCGAGCGGCCGCAATTCGCGGAGACTGAAACCGCTTTCCACGACCTTACGGGTCAAGTCGTCGCGCACGTCGGCACCGGGTGCGCTCGTCACCACGTACGCGCCCTCCTCGCCACTAACTTCCACCTCCAACACTCCCTCTAGCTGGCCGATCATGTCCAACACCTGCTCGCTGGGGCCGTCTATGTGGGCGCGCAACACTTCGCCCTCCTTGAGCTGGGCCATGAGGCTTTCGGGTGTGCCCTGGCCGGCGATGCGGCCGTTGTTGATGATCGCCACTTGCCCGCAGGTCATGCTCACCTCTGACAGGATGTGAGTGCTGAGAATGACCGTGTGGTCGCCCCCCAGCCCCTTGATGACCTCGCGGATTTCGATAATCTGCTTGGGGTCGAGGCCCACAGTCGGCTCGTCGAGAATGAGCACCTCTGGCTCGTGGACGAGGGCCTGAGCCAAGCCGACGCGCTGCCGGTAGCCCTTGGACAGGTGGCCGATCACTGTGTGCCGCTGGTGGGCAATGCCGGTTTTTTCCATGGTGTCGTCGATCCGGCTGTTGAGAGCCGCGCTGGGCACGCCCTTGATTTTGGCTACAAAGCGCAGATAGGCGTTTACCGTCATATCGTGATAGAGCGGTGGCTGTTCGGGCAGATAGCCGATGCGCTTGCGCACCTCCATAGATTCTTCGATGATGTCGAAACCAGCGACTTTGGCTTCTCCCTGCGAAGGTGGCAGATAACAGGTAAGTATGCGCATCGTCGTAGTTTTGCCCGCACCATTCGGCCCGAGGAAACCGAGGACGACGCCCTTGTCAACATCGAAGGATACATTCTCCACGGCGACGACATCTCCGTAGTGTTTGGACAGTTCGCGTACTTCAA
>VXZF01000722.1 GCA_009845645.1 Gemmatimonadota bacterium
AAGCGTTTGTTGGCCCCGGATTGCGATCCGACGTGGACCGAGCGGGAACTGGACGAGACCGAAATGCGCAACCTAGCTCACTTTGGCTACGGCATCAAAGGTTTCACCTTGTCGATGATAGAAACGGCTCTCGATCTGACGAAGGGCGCGGTAACGGGGCAGCAAATCCGCCAGATTTTGGACTATGGCAAAGAGATGCTGCAAATGCCCATCGAACCGCTGCCCCACGTCGAGGAAGTGCTCACCCACCTGTCCAGGACGCGTCCCTTGATGCTACTGACCAAGGGCGATTTGTTCGACCAAGAGGCCAAGATCGCCCGCTCCGGCTTGGCCGACCACTTTACCCATATCGAAATTGTCAGCGAAAAAAACGAGGAGACCTACGCAGGTCTGCTGCAGCGCCACGGCGTCCAGCCGGCGGACTTCTGCATGGTGGGCAATTCGCTCAAGTCGGATATCCTGCCCGTCGTCGCCTTGGGCGGGCACGCGGTCTATGTACCGTACTACACCACTTGGCTCCACGAACGCGTCGAGCCTTCGGAGGCCGAGCGCCAGCAATACGACCAAATAGCCCACCTAGGCGAACTGCCCCGCCTGCTCGCCGAGCGGTTCGCTTCCACCGTCCAAAACTAAAACTGTGACTTCGTCCGGCCTTCCTTCAAAGCGGATCTGCAATGCCGGCGACCGATCCTACCACACCTGAACCGGGAAGGGTTGGCCGTCTACTGCCGGCTGCCTTTCGCTCGCGGCTGGACCTAGAGCCGCCCGACCCAGAGCCTGCCGCAGAAGAAGCCGGCTCGGCCTTTACGCCTAGGGCCTTTGCCTTGGGCACCTTTTTGGCTGCTTTCATCGGCGGCGGCGTGGCCTATAGCACCCTGTACTTGCAAGGCTCCTTCATGGCCTTGGGTTTTAGTACGGTCGGCGCGGTTTGTCTGCTAGCCCTGCTGACGGGGCTAGTCAATCCCCTACTCAAGCTATGCGGGACGCAGGGTTTGCGCCGGGGCGAATTGCTGTTGGTGTATATAATGATGGTGATGGCCTCGCCCATCCCCATTGTTTTTTCCTCGAAGATCATCAGCCAACTCGCCGCTCCCTTTTATTTTGCCACGCCCGAAAACGATTGGCAGAGCCTCATCCACCCCCACATTCCCGACTGGATGATGCCGCGCCAGCTCGGCGACGCCCAGTTTTTCTTTGAGGGGATGGGGGCCGCCTACGCGGTGCCGTGGAGGGCTTGGCTGCTGGCGCTGGCGGCTTGGCAGCCCTTTATCTGGTCGCTCTTCTTGGTGATGATCGCCGTCATGGTCGTGTTGCGGCGGCAGTGGATCGACAACGAGCGCCTCGTCTATCCGCTGGTACAAGTGCCACTGGCCATGACTGCGATGGGAGAGGGGAACGAGCGCTGGCCGCCCTTTTTCAAAAATCGGGGAATGTGGATTGGCTTTGCCCTTGCCGCCACTTGGAGCACGCTGCACGGCTTGTATGCCTATTTCCCAGAAGGGATGCAATTCGCCCACGAAGTCGATTTGTTCCGCCAAGAACTGCCGATCATGCGCGGCACCACGACGCTGTATATCACCTTCCGCTTTCACATCATTGGTTTTTTCTACTTTCTCAAAACCGAAGTCGCGCTCAGTCTGTGGGTTTTCAATTTGTTGGCCAATATGTTGCGCGGCACTCTCGCCATCCTCGGCGTAGGCGATGCGCCCAGCTTGGGCAGTGGCCACGGCATCCGGCACACGCTACAGGTCTATCACGCCATGGGCGCTATGCTGGTGCTGTTCCTCGGCGGCTTATGGGCCGCCCGCCGTCATCTATCCGAGGTCTGGCGCAAGGCTTGGTCCGGCGACCCGGCTATTGACGACGCTGATGAAATCCTGTCGTACCGAGCGGCGGTGATTATTCTCGTCGTCGGCACGGCGATCATGGTTGGCTGGCTGTGGCTGGCTGGATTGCCGCTGTGGGCCGGTGTGGCGTTGCTGTTTCTGGCTGGTGCCCTTTTTGTCGCCTTCACTCGGGTGGTTGCCGAGGGTGGTCTGTCGGACGGTGCGCCGCCCGTGGTGCCGGCTGGTATCCTCATCTCCGCGGTCGGCTCGTCGGCGCTAGGAGCGCCGGGCTTGGTCTTGCTGGCCAGTACCTATATCTGGACGGCCAATGTCCGCAGCTTTGTCATGGCTTCCTGCGCCAACAGTCTGAAATTGGGCCAGGAATTGGGCCGGGGCCGGCGGCCCTTGTTCTGGGCTATGGTCGTGGCTATAGCCGTGGCGTTGGCGGCTTCGATTTGGATGATCTTGGAACTGAGCTACGAGCACGGCAACCTCAATCTGCGGGCCATGGTCAGCCGCGAAGCGCCCTACCGCTATGTCGAGAGCCTGTTGCGCTATCCGAGCGAAATGCATCTGTGGGGCTGGATCAATATGGGCTTGGGCGCGGCCATCATGTTGGGCTTGACCGTGGCTCGGTGGCACTACGCTTGGTGGCCCCTGCATCCTCTGGGCTATCCCGTTGGGCCGACTTGGATTATGGACCACCTCTGGTTCAATATGTTTTTGGCTTGGTTTATCAAAGTCTTGGTGCTCAAGTACGGCGGTGCTGACCGCTACCACCGGACTAGGCCGTTTTTTATGGGCCTGATCTTGGGGCAACTGCTGCCGGGCGGCATCTTCCTCGTCATCGACCATTTTACCGGCACGGTCGGCAATGTGATTTTCTGGGGTTGAACCACGTGGCTTGCAAAGTGACTTATCGGTGGCTGGGCAGCATATTCCTCGTCGGGCTGCTGCTGCAAACGCCCTGCTACGGCGAAGTGGCTGATTTGCGCGCCACTATCGAAGCCCTAAGCGCAGTAGAATCGCGCTTGGCTGGCTATCCCGGTGCTGAAGCGGGTGCCGCGTTGGTGGAACGCGCATTGGTCGCGGCTGGCGTCGAAGCGGTGCGGCGCGACTCCTTTGCCGTGGTGGTGCCCATAGAGCGTGGCGCTCGCTTGCGCTTGGAGCAGAGCGGGGAAGAGGTGCCGCTGTGGGGTCTGTGGCCGAATCTGGCGCGGACGGTTACGCTGCCGCCAGAGGGCTTGCGAGCGTCGATGATCTACGGCGGCCGGGGCGAGTGGAGCGACTTCGACGGCTACGCCATGGATGGGCGCATTGTCCTGCTGGAATTCGATAGTTGGAACCACTGGCTGCGTGCCGCGTCGCTGGGTGCCCGGGCCGTGGTATTTATCGCGCCCGAGCAGACCAATCGCCACCAAGCCGCGGACAAGTACGCCCACGTGCCGCTAGATATCCCCCGCTTCTGGATCGAGCGGGAAATGGGTCTAGACTTGCGTCAACGCCTGCGGGACGGTGAGCTATCGGTACACTTACGGGGCCGCATGGATTGGCAACAGCGTCCGGCGTGGAATATCTGGGGCGTGATCCCCGGTGCCGACCCTGAGCTGGCCGACGAGCGCGTCGCCATCGAGGCGTACTACGACGGGATTTCCGTGGTGCCGGGCCGGGCACCTAGCGCTGAGACTGCCTGCGGCATTGCCGCTTTATTGGAATTGGCCCGCCATCTAGCGGTCCATCCACCAGCGCGTACCATCATTCTAGTGGCGACCTCGGCTCACTTTCAAGGTCGCCAAGGCATGGCCGACTTTCTCGCTCGCCACGCCCGATCCTTGGAGGAACCACTCCACATAGACCTGTTCATCGGCCTCGATCTGTCGAGTCGCACCGATCAAGTCGGCATCTGGAACAATACCGCCAGACCTGAATTGCGGCGCTTTTTCGCCCCATTCGGTCGCCGCTTCAGCGGCTACGCCAGCACCCTAGACTCGGCTGCCGTGGGCAGTTTGGTCAACGGCATCACTCCCATCAAGGGTTTGGACTGGTCGGCGTACATGCCCGGTGGGATCGCCGCCAACAGTCAGTTCGCGCTCGAAGGTGGCTTGATCTCCTTGGGCTTGATCACCGTCAACGACGCCCGCTTGCAGATTGATTCGCCGCTGGACCAGCCAGCCGCAGTCAACTACGGCAATCTGGCGCGCCAAGTCGCCTTGATAAAGGGCGTGCTGCAACAGGCTTTAAACGATCCGCAGTTGTTGGAGGAGAAAGCGGCCTTTGGGCCGGTGTTGCAGGATCGCATGCGCGATTTGCGCCTCAAGGTGCGGACCTTTCCGCGCCGCTCGCAAACGCCGGACCGGCCAGTG
>VXZF01000116.1 GCA_009845645.1 Gemmatimonadota bacterium
TCATTGGCGACAAGTACGAGAAGCGCCACATCCTCATCGGCGACGAGAATGCCCTCAGCCCCGAGTTTGAAGAGGCCCTCGTCGGCATGAGCGCTGGCGAAGAGCGCAAGGTCCGCTTCGCCTACCGCGAGGACCTGCCCAACGAACAGCTCGCCGGCCAGACCGCGCATTTTGCAGTAGCAGCCCACGAGGTGCGCGAGCGCACCCTGCCCGAACTCGACGACGAGTTCGCCAAGGACCTCGGCGAACAATTCCAGACCCTCGACGACTTGCGCCAGCACCTCAGCGAGCAGATCCAACAGCGCTGGGAATACATGGCCCAACAGCGCCTGCGCAGCGAGTTGATCAACCAGCTCATTCTAAAAAACGATTTTGAACTGCCCGACAGCATGGTCGATAACTACCTCGACTCGCTCGAACGAGAGCAGGCCGACCACGACCATGACCACGACCACGACCACAGCCACAGCGACGAAGAGCGCGCCCAAGCCACGCGCCAGCTCAAGAGCTATCTGCTACTCGAAAGCGTGCGCCAACAAGCCGGGGTCGAAGTAACGGACGAAGAGTTTGCCCAATTCGCCGCCGCCCGCGCTGGCATCCAACCCACCGATTTGCAGAACGCGGAGGGACTGCGGCGCGAGGTGGAGGCTCTCGAGGGCATCGATTTGCTCATCGCCAAAGCTGACATCAAAGAGGAAAAGGTATAAATCATGTCGCTGATTCCAATGGTCATCGAACAGACCGGCCGAGGAGAGCGCTCATACGACATCTACTCGCGGCTGCTCAAGGACCGCATCATCTTCGCCGGCACTCCCATCAATGACGCGATCGCCAATCTCATCATCGCCCAGATGCTCTTTCTCGCTTCTGAAGATCCCAAAAAGGACATCGCGCTCTATCTCAATACCCCTGGCGGACTGATTTCGGCGGGCATGGCCATCTACGACACCATGCAATACGTGGCCGCCGACATATCCACGATCTGCATCGGCCAAGCATCCAGCATGGGAGCCGTGCTATTGGCCGGCGGCACCAAAGGCAAGCGCCAAGCCCTGCCCAACGCCCGCGTCTTGCTGCACCAGCCTATGGGCGGAATTGGCGGCCAAGCCGCCGACATGGAGATCCACGCCCGCGAGATCATCGCCATGCGCCAGCAGATCAACGAGGTATTAGTCGATTGTACCGGGCAGCCGCTGGAGCGCATTGAGCGCGACACCGAGCGCGACTTTTTCATGTCGGCCGCAGAAGCCGTCGAATACGGCATCATCGACGAGATCATCGCTCCATCGCGCGTCGAGGTAGCCCCTTCCCCAATCTAGGAGCTTGTTTTGCGCCGTCGGCCCCCCCAAAGCGATCCGCGCTGCTCGTTCTGCGGGCGCAGCCACAACCAAGTTGACAAGATCATAACCGGCCCCCAGGTCCACATCTGCAACGAGTGCGTCAAGCTGTGCAACGACGTCTTGGCCGAAGAGCGGCAAAAGACCCTCCCCTGGGAGACCGAAGAGATGCCCAGGCCGACCCAAATCAAGGATTTTCTCGACGAATACGTCATCGCCCAAGAGCGGGCCAAGAAAATCCTCGCGGTCGCCGTGTACAACCACTACAAGCGCATTCGCACCAAAGTCGACTTAGACGAGGTGGAGCTCGAAAAAAGCAACGTAATGCTCATCGGCCCCACCGGCACTGGCAAGACCGAATTGGCCAAAACTCTCGCAAAATTCCTGCAAGTTCCCTTCTCCATTGCCGACGCTACCATTCTCACCGAGGCTGGCTACGTGGGGGAGGACGTGGAGAACATCCTCGTGAGCCTTTTGCAAGCGGCCGATTACGATGTGCCCCGCGCCGAAAGGGGCATCCTCTATCTCGACGAGGTTGACAAAATTGCCCGCAAGAGTGCCACGCCTTCGGTCGGCCGCGACGTGTCGGGCGAGGGTGTGCAGCAAGCACTGCTCAAAATTTTGGAGGGCACCACCGCCAACATCCCGCCCAAGGGGGGCCGCAAGCACCCTGAGCAGCCGATGATTCAGATGGATACCCGTAACATCCTCTTCGTCTGCGGCGGAGCCTTTGAGGGGCTAGACAAGGTCATCAGTCAACGGGTCGGCAAGCGCACCATGGGCTTTGGAGCCGACAGCGACGACGAGAGCAACTCCGACGCCTTAGACGTATTGCCGCTGGTGCAGCCCGAAGATCTGCTCGCCTACGGCATGATCCCCGAATTTGTCGGCCGCGTACCAGTAATCACCACCATGGACGAGCTCGCCGAGGGCGACTTGCTCCGCATCCTCACCGAGCCGCACGACGCCATCATCAAGCAGTCGCAGCGGCTGTTCGCCATGGACGGAGTCGAGGTCGAGTTCACCGAAGACGCCCTGCGCAAGATAGTGGCCTTGACCGTTCACAAGGGCACGGGGGCCCGCGGCCTGCGCTCCGTCTTAGAGCAGGCCATGATGGACATCATGTTCGATATTCCCTCTCAAGAGGGCGTGACGCGTCTGCAAGTTACGGGCGAGATGATCGAGAGAGGGATCGAACAGTACAGCAGCGAAGACGAAGAGATGCGGCGCAAACGCGCCTAATCTCCAAGCCCCGGCGATGCGCTTTTCCTCGGTCGAATTCAAAATTGGCGCTGTCCGCACGGCCGATTTGCCCGTGGACGGCTTGCCTGAAATCGCCTTAGTGGGTCGCTCCAACGTCGGCAAGTCCTCGCTGATCAACAGATTGGTACAGCGCAAGAAGCTGGCGCGCACCAGCACGGTACCCGGCAAGACCCAGCAGTTGAACTACTACCTAGCCAACGAGCAGTTCTACTTGGTCGATCTGCCTGGCTATGGGTACGTGCGCGGCGGCGTGAGCTTGCGCTTACAACTCGGCCAGCTCATCCGCAGCTACATGGCCAATCGCGCAGCATTGTGCGCGGTGTTGCAGCTCATCGATGCCCGGCACGGCCCCACCGATCTGGACCAGCAGATGATAGACCGTTTGCGCGTCCTCGATAAGCCTTTTCTGCTGGTCTTTACCAAAGCGGATAAACTATCGCGCAACAAGCTGCAACACCTGTTCGACCAACTCGATGCCCAAGGGTCGCTCGCCGGCCTTTCCTTTGTGCCGTTCTCGGCAGTCGATGGCCGCGGGCAGGATGACATTACAGAGTGGATCGCCGAGGCGCTAGCTGGCAACGCAACCTAAAGAGGACCATTTGAAGGTACTGATCAGCGATAAGATGGACCCCCGCTGCGTCGAGATTCTCGAAGCCAATGACGGGGTCGCAGTAGATGTGCGCAGCGGATTGTCGCCGAGTGCGCTCCTAGACTGCATCGGCGACTACGAGGGACTCGTCGTGCGTAGCGCAACTAAGGTGACGGCCGAGGTGCTCGCCGCTGCGCCACGCCTTCGAGTTATTGGTCGTGCTGGCACGGGCTTCGACAACATCGACGTAGAGGCGGCAACGCGCCACGGCATCATCGTCATGAACACCCCAGGCGGCAATTCCCTATCAACCGCGGAGCATACCTTTGCGCTCATAGCCTCCCTTGCGCGGCACATCCCGCAGGCGACGGCCACGCTTAAAGAAGGGCTGTGGGAGCGGAGCCAATTCGTCGGCGTCGAGCTAGCCGGCAAGACCCTTGCCGTGGTCGGCTTGGGCCGAGTGGGGAGGGAGGTGGCTAAGCGCGCGGCGGCCTTTCGCATGAAGGTCCTCGGCTACGATCCCTACATCGGCCAAGAGATGGCCCTCTCCTACGGCGCGCATCTAACATCCCTCGACGAAATCTACGCTACCGCAGATTTCATCACGGTCCACACCCATCTTAGCGACCAGACCCGGCACCTGATTTCCGACGCCGAGATCGCTCAGTGCAAAGACGGGGCCTATCTAATCAACTGCGCCCGCGGCGGCATCATTGACGAAGCCGCCCTCCTGCGCGGCTTACACTCGGGCAAGATCGCTGGTGCCGCCTTAGACGTCTTTGAAGAAGAGCCACCGACCCTCGTGGATCTCTTGGTTGACGACCGCGTAATCTGCACACCGCACTTGGCCGCCTCCACCAAGGAAGCCCAAGCCAATGTTGCCCTGCAGGTAGCCGAGCAGGTCGGCGACGTGCTGATGGGCCGCGTCGTTCGCAACGCAGTCAACGCCCCTTCGGTCGATCCCGAGATCCACGGCAAGCTCCAGCCCTACCTCG